>JBDHYT010000100.1:0-8138 GCA_039811485.1 Marinilabiliaceae bacterium
TATAGTCGTTAAACTGCCCCTGCTGCACGGTGCTGATGGTTATCTTTTCACGCTCAACCCGTAGGGTTTTCACCCCTGCACTGGATATGGCCTTGTAAAGCAGCAGTGCGAATAGCATGCCGCCCGCAATCCAGAAGTAATGTTTCTTCTTTAACCCCTTTTTCTTCTCAATTTTTATATCCATGGTTGCTGTTTTTTCTTAGTATATTTTTTTGCCTAAATACAGGTTTATGGTGTGTTCATTAATTTTCAGCAGCATCGACGTTCTGATGAACTCTGCTTCTGCTTCAGCCAGTTGGTTCTTGGCGGTGTAAAACTCAATTATGCTTATCAGGCCTTTCTCAAGCTTCTTTTCGGCTATGGTATAAGCTTCCCTGTGAGCATCCTGCTTCACTTTCAGCAGTGCAAACTCCTTGAGCAGGGCATTGTGTTGATGCACGTCGTCTGTAATCTGACGATATAGTTTGTTCTGCTGGTCGTGCAGGTTGTTGCGGGCAATGGCATACTCCATTCTGGCTATTTTTACCTGCGACTGGTTGCTCCACCTTCCGAATATTGGTATTTGCAGACTAACATAAATCGATTTTGACATGTTTTGCGACCACTGATCGGCAAATGGTGTTGTGCGCATGGCGCTGTTGTTTGCATCGTCGGGGAAAATTCTCTCTAATTGCGAGTCGGCAAAGTTGGTGTACAGTCCGGCGCCCAATATTAACGATGGCGACAAAGCCCCTCTTTTTATAGCTACCATTTTTCTCGATGCCTTGGCGGTGTATTCAGCGGCCAGTTGCGATGGTATGTGGGTTTGTGCAATGCCGAATATCGAATCCACATTCATGCTTATTGATATGTTGGGAGTCGGTATGTCTTCCTGTATCTCAAGTCGTTCAGCCGTAGGGTAGTTCATCATATTCTTTAGTTTCAACACGGCTTGTTCATATTGGATTTTTATCTGTACCCAATGATGTGTCTCTGTTGCCTGCTGTGCCTTTATCTCCAGTAGATCCGACTCTGCCTGCAACCCTAATTCAATCTGTTTTTTAGTTTTTTCGGTATTTCTGATTGATAGCTCAACCTGCTCTTTCACAATGCGTTGTAGTAGATTGTAGTATTGTGCATCATAGTAGAGGCTCATAATTTCGAACGATAAATCGAGCTCACTCTGTTTCATGTTTTCACAACTAATCAGGTGTTGCAGTTTCTGAAATTTTATGCTGTTTATATTTCTGAAACCTCTAAAGAGCTCCAATTGGGAATCTATATAGAAATTGGCCGAGAAAAACTGGTCATTAACAAATGAGTTGGTGGTAGGGTCTATGGAGCGGCCAAACTGCTTAGTGGCCGAGCTGCCGCCTGCTATACCCGGAAGCAGGTCGCGTTTCGATTGGCGGTGCTGCTCTTTGCTTATGGCTGCCTCTATGGTCCTGTTTTTATGACTAAGGTTGTTGCTGATGGCATATTCGATGCACTGCTCCATGCTCATTGGTTGTGCAAAGATGCCTGCGGTTATTGTAGTTAGTATTATTGATATTATTATTGATTTCATGTTTTCAGGTACTTATTCAATTACGATAATGCTAAATATGTGCCAATTCTTTTAGATGATTGATTTTATGGTAGTTATCTATGTTTGAAAAATTCTTGAGTGTAAAAAATTTTGACAATGAGCGTAAAATTATTTGACGGCTGTGTTTACTGAAATACTATTTCTGTTTTTGGGTTAATCCTTATTTTTAAGTAAAAAGCACTATTGGAGGTATATTTTAAGATAAAAAAGCATTATGAGAGGGATAATTTTAAATAAAAATGCACTATGGGAGGGATAATTTAAGATAAAATATCACTATAAAAGGGATACTTTTGGATAAAATAGCACTGTTATAGGGATAATTTTAGATAAAATATCACTATCATAGGGATATTTTTCATTTAAAATACACTATTTCAGGGAAAATGTTGTATATTTGTAAAAAAATGTACTGGTTATGAATAAATTACAACAATATTCTGAACATCTCATACGCAACGTGTCGATGGATTTCAAACGCTACCTGCTTCCAAATATCAATTGGAACAATAGGCTATTTGGTATTGTTGGCCCTAGAGGGATAGGCAAAACAACACTTATATTGCAGCATATCAAAGAGATGCACAGTACATTGGATGCTATGTATATTTCATTGGATAACCTGTACTTTACCAAGTACTCTCTGCACGAAACAGCAGATAAGTTTTACAAATACGGGGGAAAAACGCTTTTTATCGACGAGATACATAAGTATCCTGAATGGTCGCGAACGCTGAAGCACTTGTACGACAACTACCCAACCCTCAATATTGTATTTACAGGCTCATCGGTTTTGGACATCCTTAAGGGTAGTGCCGATTTAAGCCGGCGTGCCACAACACTACACCTACAGGGTCTCTCGTTTCGCGAGTATTTACAGCTATACCATGGCATTAGCCTGCCCATACTGTCGTTGGATCAAATTCTGAAAAATGAAGCCAACGACCTGAAGGGAAGGATTGGTTCGCCTCTGAAATTCTTTAATGAATACCTGAAAAATGGATATTACCCATTTACAGTTGGGAGTGATTTTAAAGCACATCTACAGCAGGTTATAATTCAGACCATGGAGTCGGACATTCCTATGTATGCCAATATGAATGTGAGTACAGGACGCAGACTTTTGAAACTCATTTCGATAATTGCTGATTCGGTGCCTTTCAAACCCAATTTTTCGCAGTTGGCAGCGTCGATTGGTGCCAGCAAGAACAATATTGCAGATTACTTTCACTACATCGAAAAGGCGGGAATGATAGCTCAACTACGTGAAAAGGGCGAAGGAGTTCTAACCGTTGGGCGCATAGAAAAGGTTTACTTAGATAATACCAATCTTTCGTTCTGCCTATCGGAAAAAGAACCCGATGTGGGCAATGTACGTGAAACTTTTTTCTATAATCAAATGCGTGTAAATCATACTGTTTTCCGTAGCGCACAGGCCGATTTCCTTATCAAAGACCTTACCTTTGAGGTGGGTGGGAAAAGTAAAAAGCAAAAACAGATACAAGGATTGAAAAAAGCCTACGTTGTAAAGGATGATATTGAGTATGGACACGGCAACGTACTGCCTCTTTGGGCTTTCGGTCTGAATTACTAATTGGTAACCCTCGGGGTCATAACGAGTTGGCTCCCAAGAATTTGTCATGATGTATTGATGACAGGAGAGGGAAGTCTGTCATTGTTGTGGCTTAAAATCACACACAACTTAAACAATGATATCTCACTGTCAAATAATTTGACACTATTTCAGCAAAATGTGTATCTTTGATATTTGTATCATATCAGAACCATGAAAAACAGCACCATATTAATTGTTGATGATAATAAGAGTATCCTCAGTGCTTTGGAAATGATGCTTGAGCCTTTGTGTCAGGAGGTTATTGTTACGTCCACTCCCAATCAGATTCCTTTTCTGCTCTCTGCTCATCAGATAGATGTAGTGCTGTTGGATATGAATTTTTCTGCAGGAATAACCACCGGAAATGAGGGACTGTACTGGCTCAACCGTATTCTTGAGTATGATGCTGCCTGTTCGGTGATTATGATAACAGCCTATGGCGATATTGATTTGGCGGTGCGTGCCGTTAAGGATGGAGCAGCCGACTTTGTGCTGAAACCCTGGGATAACAGTAAGCTGATGGCAACTGTGAATGCTGCAGTGCGCTTGCGTAAATCGCGCCGTGAGGTTAAGTCGCTCAAGGCTGCCGTGCGCCCCGAATCTCCCAGTTTGATTGGTGACTCTCCTCTGTTTAAGAATACCTTACAGATTGTGGCAAAGGTCGCCGCCACCGATGCCAATGTACTCATAACCGGCGAAAATGGAACAGGTAAAGAGTTGATTGCCCGCGAGATACATCTTTGCTCATTGCGTAGTGACGAGATTATGGTTAGCGTTGATATGGGCTCACTGTCGGAATCGCTTTTCGAGAGCGAGCTTTTTGGCCATGTGAAAGGTGCATTCACCGATGCGCACAGCGATAGAGCCGGAAAATTTGAACTGGCCAATGGTGGCACTCTTTTTCTTGATGAGATAGCAAACCTGTCACTGCCCATGCAGGCCAAACTGCTTGCAGTGCTTCAAAACCGTGAGGTTGTGCGGGTAGGCTCCAATAAAAAAATCCCTGTCGACATCAGGCTGGTGTGCGCCACCAATAGCAATCTTAACGAACTTGTGGCTCAGGGGCGTTTCCGCGAGGACTTGCTCTATCGCATCAATACCATTCATGTTGAGTTGCCGCCCCTGCGTAACCGTGAAGGTGATGTTGTGCTTCTTGCACAGTTTTTTATCGATATGTATTGTGCCAAATACCGTAAGCCGGCACTTAAACTTAGCAGTAATGCCGAGGAAAAACTTACGGCTTACCATTGGCCGGGTAATGTGCGCGAACTTCAACATGCAGTAGAGAAGGCGGTTATCCTCTCCGATGGTACTATGCTTTCCGGTAATGATTTCCTATTTACTCAAAACGATAGCTCTTCTAAATCATTCTCGGGAACTATTGATGATATGGAGAAGATGATGATTTGCAGCAGTTTACGTGAAAATGACGGCAATATGACTCTGGTAGCCACTAAGCTGGGTATTACCCGCCAAACTCTATATAATAAGATGAAAAAATACGGATTATAACATCTGATAATTTCTATTATGCCCATCTCTCGTAATCCCTCCGTTCGTCTGTCTTTCAATATTCTTATATTGGTTGCTTTTGCATGTCTGCTGTTTTATCTGGCTTATATCCGGTCGTGGTATTTTATATTTGCTGCTATTGGTTTGTTATGGTCGATATATAATATTTTTAATCTGTTTCATAATCTATATCAAAAAATAACTTTTTTCTTTAATGCAGTAGAGAATGACGACTCAACCCTATATTTTCCAGAAGATGTGAAGCATCGTGCCACAAAAGAACTCAACCAGGGATTAAACCGAATGAACAGGCTTATTCAGGAGGTTAGGATGCACAACCGCAACACCGACCAGTATTACGGAGTGCTTCTTGAGCAAGTCGCTACCGGCGTGGTGGTTATAAATAGAAATGGGGCTGTGCTTCAGGCCAATTCGGCTGCTAAAAGGCTGATTTGTTATGAGTATTTCAACCATCTGGAACAACTAAAAAGGGTGGATAATACATTGTTTCAGAGCTTTAAGTTTTTAATGGATGGGAACTCCAGCCAGTTTGTGAAACTAAAATGCGATAATCAACTGCGCCAACTCTCATTGCAGGCCACTTCGGTAGTTAACAATAATGAGGAGCTTCGGATTATTTCTATCCATGATGTTGGAAATGAACTTGATGCAAAAGAGCTTGAGTCGTGGCAGAAGCTTATAAGAGTGTTAACTCACGAGATAATGAACTCGATTACGCCAATAACATCGCTAAGCGAAACAATTTTGGGCTACTATAACCACTCCGGTGAGGTTAGCCCAAAAATTATTGCGAACACGGTTAAAGGTCTGTCTGTCATTAATGAACGTGGTGCCGGATTGATTAAGTTTGTTGAATCGTATAGGAGTCTCACCCGCCTTTCAAAACCTGTTCCTGTTGCCACAAACTTGAACAAACTCATTGAGGATGTGATACTTCTGATTGAAAATGATATTGAGTCATGCAATGCTAAATTTGAAATCTCCGCAAACGATACATTCATTGTAAGCTGTGATGCCACACAAATAACCCAGGTTATAATTAACTTATTGAAAAATGCTGTTCATGCCGTAAGTGATACCGATAATCCGCGAGTAATCATTTCATTGCAAGCATCGCCCGACTCACAGGCAGTAATTACCGTCACCGATAATGGCAATGGCATCCCATCCGATTTGATTGAGCAGATTTTTATTCCGTTCTTCACCACTCGCGAAAATGGTTCGGGAATCGGACTAACCCTGTCGCGCCAGATAATAAAAAATCACGGAGGGTCTATATCGGTTAATTCCCAACCCGGTAAAACCCGGTTTGTAGTAAGGATATAGAGTAAAGGAAGTAGCAAATTTACAAAGAGTTAGCCATCCGGCATCGAAAAGACACGGAAGCGTTGACTTTTTAATGCAACTCACCTTTGACCATATATAAGGGTTTAATTTTTTTGCGCCCCTACCCTATCACGATCTTTGCCTTTGAGCCTAAAAGTTTTTTAATGGCTAATGTTGTACCCCATGAGCAGAAAAACACACCTGCAACAATTACTACTTCCTGAAAGAATAGAGGCAGACCAACCATTTCGGAGAGGCTGAAGAAAGGGTAGATAAACAGATAGTGAGCCAGATAGATACCCAAACCACACTCAGTGATGCTGCCCAGCAGTTTCTGCATCTTGTGCCCACGTACTTCAACACGTTGAATGATGATGAAAACGCCTGCCGTCATCATTACGACATTAGGAGAGCAAAACTGCCAAAACATCTCAAGCAATTGTGGAAATTCGGAGTAACTGTAACGCGAAGCATAATAATCGAATCCGGCAAAAGTTATTGCATAACCTGCCACAAACAGTGCAGAGCCGATAATCACAGTTTTCAGGGTAGAAATGGCAAAAGGCTTCCGCAGATAATAACCCAGTACCATATAGCCACTGAAGCCTGCAAAGTAATAGAGTGTTCCGAAATCGTTCCAGTCGCAACGCCCCAGCAGAAAGGGCGAAAAGAGTTGATATACATAAGGCAGAAAGAGCGTTACGCCCCATATTGCAAGATATATGCGTATGGTACGGTTGTCTGCACTGCCAAGCCACGAAAAGAAAAACGGCATAAACAGATATAGCCCTATCAGCATATAGATATACCACATGTGAACATTGTAGAGACTAAAGCCCAATGGTGTGGTCACAATATTCTTTACCACATCCGTTACTGCAAACGAACCGCTATCGGCCACTGCCGGAAAATAACGTCCCAGGAGAGCCTCATCGGCACCCATGAAACCTGCTGCCAGCGGGAACAAATTGTAAAGAGTTGACCATATCAGCAATGGGAAAAGCACCCGGGGAATCCGTTTTTTATAGAACGACACCACATCACCGGAGGATACCGGAAGCAACAATACACCCGTCATCATGGCAAAGAGAGGTACACAGGCACGTACTGCCGAGCCAATTGCTGCGCCCCAGTTGACGGATGAGCCGGATGCAATTGATGAAGACATATTTAGTGCATCGACACTGTGAGAAACTATCACCATCAGGATGGCTACCAAACGCAAAACGTCGAGCCATACAATTCTGTTATCCCTCATTATCAACGACTCATATATCCTTCAGGATCGTTACGATATATCTCAGGATCCTTCAGCATCTTGCGTGTACTTTCATATTCGGCAAGCTTCTTCTCCATTCTCTTATCAATTTCCGATGCATTAAGAAGCACCCCGTTTTTATATTGCAGAGTATAATCCTCATTTTTTTCCGAATCAAAAACTTTCCAGACACCATCCTGAGCCCCATTGACATACACACCCGTCACATCGCAGATACCATTGGCATTATAAGTTTTATATCTTCCGTCAAGATTGCCATTCTTATATCCAGCATCAAGCTGCACACCGCCACTCTTTGAATATCGTTTCCAGGGGCCATGTTTCACTCCATCAACATAAGTTATCTCTTCGGATAGCACACCCTCTGGATAAAAGATAGCAACAACTCCATTAAGTAAGCCATTCGAATATGGTTCGGTCGATTTAAGTAACGACTTCTCGTCATAAAAGCGCCACACGCTGTCGCGCGCAGTACCGTTATATATCCCCTCGGCAATAAGGTTTTCGGCTTCATCGAAGAGCGATGCAGCACCACGACCGTCGGCACGGTAAACAATCACAACGCTCTTCTTTCCATTTTCGTAATAGCGGGTCATCTCACCCACCGGCTTATCATCCTTGAAGTTTGCCTTGTATTTATAATAACCGTTTTCATATTTTTTACTCCATTCACCCTGTTTCTTTCCGTTTGAGTCGGTAATATTGGGCGAATCGGGTAGGTTGACTCTCTTTGGCGAATCGGGAATCCGGGTACCAAACACATCAAACTGCGCCTTTAACGGCAATGCAGCAATCAACAAAAATGAGAACAATATTAA
>JBDHYT010000101.1:0-8121 GCA_039811485.1 Marinilabiliaceae bacterium
CAAACATCGGTAATCAACTCACTGAAGATGAAGACAATGGAGAGCATTGCCAACGACAGTGAATTTATGGAGCTGCACCGCACATTATCAAACACAGTGCAGGTAAGCACCATAATGCGGCAAGGAGAGCTCACCACAAATCTGGGCAAATCAATTAACCAACCCGACAATTTCCTATCGACAAACAGCAAATGGTTAGAATTTGACCTTGGTTTTAGAAAAAACACAATGTATGTCAACGGATTTATACTACCCAACGACAGTTGTATTGCAGCTAAACTACAAAAGGAGAGTTCCGGAAGTTCAACATCAATAGACAGAATGGTGCCACACAATGCATCTATGGCAATATTCCGCACCGGCAACGGAACATCAGAAAAGAGTGATTCGTTAAAGAAGACCACAGCATTTTTAAGTGCAGAATCGGTTTCATATTCCGTAAGAATAGATGGAGCAAGCCAAAACGGCTTGGTTGTGATGGCTACTGACAGTGCTGTGGCAATATCGAAAATGCACGCCATCACAGGAGCAGCATCAGAAACGGAACTGGTTACAATTAAACCCGACGAAGAGAAGAGAGTGGCTGTATTCAAATCGAAAAACACAGTAAACCTCCGAACAATGTCCAATGATTTGCCCGATATGCAGGCTGCCTTCTACTGCTGGTACAACGGTGCATTGATTATCGCCCCCAATGCAGAGGTAATAAACCACAACATACAAAGCCAACTAAGAGAGAACACTTTAAATAAATGGGACGATTTTAGGAGATTAAAAGATATACTGTCCGATCGTCAACAGCTGATGATTTACAGCGACAATGAACTTATTGATAAGATATTGGGGTACCGGGATGGCAACCAGCAGTTGTGGAGCAAAACGGGAAGCACAGTAATCCAGCTTTCACCGCTCAACAACATGATTTACATAACCGCAGCCGCAACCTATTCGCCATTCAAACAAACAACTATGACGCAACTATGGGAGATTAAGCCCGACACACTGCTGGCTGTTCCACCCAAAACCGTTATCAACCACAACACCAAAGAGGAGGAGATATTACTGAACGACAAAGCAGGTAATTTCTATCTTATCAACAGCAATGGAATGATACTGTGGAAAAAGAACATCACCGGAAAGGTGATTGGCGGAGTACGTCAGATAGACCTCTTTAGAAACGGGAAACTGCAGTATCTATTCAACGACGATAAGGCAATTTATGTAATCGACAGAAATGGCGATAATGTTGCACCATTCCCCATAGCATTATCATTCGCTGCCACCAACCAGGTTGCCGGCTTCGATTACGACAATGATGGAAATTACAGATTTATGGTGGCCGGCGACGACAACACAATCCATCTGTTCGATAAACAGGGAAAAGGAGTGGAAGGATTTAACCCCGGAAAAACAGCTACGAAGGTTACAACACCTATTGAACACTTCAGGAATCAGGGTAAAGATTACATAGTATATCACGATTCGACAAAGATTTACATAACCGACCGTAAGGGAAACGAACGGATAAAGGTAAACAACAACACTGTGCCACAGCCTAATTCACAATTTTTTATATCGGCAAAAAAGAGCAAGGAAGCTGCAATTTTTACATTATCGGCTAAAAATGAACTAATTACGACAACTCTTCCGGAAGGAAAAACAGAGGCCAAGGGAATATATTTCGGAGAGAGCAACACGGCACATCTTCTGCATTTATGGCGCAACAATCAGTTTTTGATGATGGTGGATGGCAAAATACTTATCATCGACGAGAAGGGAGAAGTAAAATTTACGGCAGAGGCAGCATCGAAGAAAATTGGAGAAGCCACAGTAATAAGAAACAGCGCAGAGCAGCAATTGGTTGCATACACCGATAGAGAGAACAACAACATATACGTTACCGATCAGAACGGAGTGACACAACCCGGATTTCCAATATCAAGTGCTATGCTTCCTGCCTCGTTGATAATGAAAAACCAGAATAAAGCATCGGCATTGGTATATTACGACTGCAATGGTTCGGTTGTGGCAGTGGAACTGAACACAAAATAATCATCAAAAAAAGGATTGTCATCAAATAGAAACACTACTACATGTAAATAACCGTACAAAAGTTTTGATGTTGATATAACTTTAAATAATCAACATAAAACGATGAAAAACCTAATTGTCATATTTATAAGCTTACTAATCCTGTCATGCACCAACATCAATAAAACCATAAAAGTTGCATGCATTAAGGAGCTATCGCCCATTGTGGATTTTAATACAATAAAAGATGAGATATGCGATATTGTGAATCGCGAAGAGCTGGATATTCTGTTTTTTGGCGAGATTAACGATAACGATTTGGAAGAACTTAAGATGGCTTTGACAGGCTACAGTTTCTTTCGCAACAAGGGAGAAAACGCCCCTGAAGAGATGAAACAGCTCAACATAGCACTTTTGGATAAACAGTTTAGCACACAAACACAAATTTCACTGGCTCTAAATAATGTAAAAATAAAGGGAGAGCCCAAAGGAGGACTCCTGGCACTTAAAGTAAGGGATAAAAAGGCCGGGATAACACTCTTTATCATCAATTCGGCAATATCGCAGAGCAACACCAATGAGCATATTTACAACATACATAAAATAATAAAGTCATATACCGATGAGTTGCCGGTAATATTGGCCGGAGATTTCAGCAACAGTGAGGAGACTGCAAAGCTACTGACCGGCAACTGGACAAATATGGTAAAGCTCGATGGAGAGATATATGCCAAGGGGGATAACGACAATGATAAAAACTCAAATCAGTGTCTCTATGTCAATGGATTTCTGTCGCTTAGCAAAGGACATCCCGACAGAAGAATAAAAAATATAACACTATCGACCTATGCAGTATCGTTTAATAAAAACTTTAGAGATGCGCGAACCCATAGTTTGCCATATCCATTGAAACAACCGGTGCCGGCATTTGTACAACAACAGATAGTGTTTAGCGACAAATTGAATGTGGAGGTTGAAAACAACTCAATAGCATCGCACATAGTTTACACCACCGATGAGAGCACCCCAACATTAAACTCGTTGATGTACAACAACCCTATAAACATAGAAAATACTTGCAGAATAAAGCTAAGGGCCATAAATAAGGAAGGTGACTTGAGTTCGGTAGTTTGCCGATACTTCATCAAAAGCGATATTAAATTTACAGTCAGTCGGGTTACTGCCGACCCAGGCTGGCAACAATCTATCTACAAAGATTTCGATTTCCTGTCGGATAGACTGAAGGGTGAGGAGTCGCGCATCAGCAACACATGGTTAGAGTTAATTCCAAAGCAAACAGTAACAATTGACATAAAACTTGAGAGAGAGACACAAATTAATAAAACATACATCTCTTTTTCGAAGTTGGGGAAAGCCAAAATACCTCAAATTGAAATGATTGCCAAAGACACAACAGGCAAATCAATCCGTTATCAGCTGGAGCCCAAATTGCTGGGTGGCTATGAATCATCGTGCGGCATAGAGGCCTGGCTCATTATGGACAACAAAATAAAAGCCACCGAGTTGCAGCTACAAATCAGATATTTGGATTCCGAAATGACTCCTACCTATATCGACGAGATAGCATTTACCTGATAATGAGGTAAATCCTCAATATTCCATATTGACTTTAAAACCAGAATGCCTCCTAACATTAAAGGCACTTTGCCCCACAATAAGATATTGACCTTTGATGGCGGTAAGAGTACCCTCAAAATAGCTATCACGCACCAGGTCAACTGATTGCAAATCGGAGGGAATACTGATTACGGGGTATGACAAATCCACAGTTTCATAGTGATTCGTAATCAGACTCTTCATAACCGGAGGAAGAAGGCCGGCTATTTTATGCTTTTCGGCTAACAAATCGGCGGAGGAATCAACATCAGAAACCAGCATCTTCTTCCAGTTTGTTTTATCATTGTAGTGAGCCTTCAGGAAAACCTCCACTAAGCCGGCAATATATCTATTGGGTGTTTGAGCAACAATAAGTGCCTTCGCAGCACCCTGATCGATCCAACGGGTGGGAATTTGAGTGTGCCGTGTGACACCAACTTTGATACCGGAAGTGAGCGAAAGATATACATAATGGCGAATCAAACAGTGCTCTTTGCTATATTCAATATCGCGGGCAATGCCAAGATGAGCCTTACATTTCTCCGGATTTAGCACACACTCCTCAGTTTGTGGAACTGTAAGATAGCAGTTGTAGCAATATCCCTGCATGTACGATTTACGGGTTAGCGCACCGCACGACTGGCAGTTAATATCACCGGTGAAGGTAAATTTAACTTTACTGCCAAGCAGCTCATTCATCTTAATACGGTCATTATCAACTATCATAAAATAATCGACAACACCATTATTGAGCTCCGAGCCCATTTTAGAGATATTAAACAGATGCTTCATAATAGTAAAATAGCCTTAAACCTGCATTATAGCGAAAATAATGCAGATTTAAGGCTTAGTTTCAGTAAATTATCAATTATTCTGATTGTCCTTCACCTTATGTGAATCCACAACTTTATACAATTTATCGGATCTCCGCACACGCTCGGGCACCGGAATTGAGAATTTTTCTCCTTTCACTGTTTTATCCACAGGTTTGAGATCGACACGGAGTTCATCTACCTCAAACTCAAGCACTCCCGTGGTCGGTCCCATAATCATAACCTTATCGCCTATGCTAATCTCCTGGGTCTCCATAAGGAATTCGCCCACTCCAAGATTAGGGAAATAGTTGAGTGCCTTACCAATATAAATCTTTTTCTCGGTAGCCAGATTACCATAATTTCCACTCCACTCTCCCATGGTCTGTCCCTGGTAGTAACCATCCCAAAAACCACGGTTAAACACTTTTGCAAGTTGGATATCCCAGTTGGCAACTTTTTCGGGTGTAAAGGTGCCATCCACATAGGCCTGGGCAGCTTCGCTATAACACTGAACAGTAGTTTTTACATAATCGGCCGATCGGGCACGCCCCTCAATCTTAAACACCCGGACTCCCGAATCGATCATGCGATTCATAAAACCAATGGTTTTCAAATCCTTGGGCGACATAATGTACTCATTATCAATCTCAAGCTCGTTGCCTGTCTCTTTCTCGGTGACGATATAGCTCCGGCGGCAGTTCTGCAGACAGCTGCCACGATTGGCCGATGAGTTCATGCTATGAAGACTTAAATAGCATTTGCCCGAGACGGCCATACATAGCGCACCATGCGCAAACATCTCAATCTCAATCAAATTACCCTTTGGCCCTTTAATTTGCTCACGCACAATTGCCTGATGTATCTCTTTAACCTGATCCATATTCAACTCACGTGCCAGCACAACAACATCGGCAAAAAGACTATAAAAGCGCACCGTCTCTATGTTTGAGATATTAACCTGTGTAGATATATGAACCTCAACATCCTTGGAACGGGCATAAGCAATTGCGGCCTGGTCGGAGGCAATGATAGCCGTAACGCCATTTTCCTTGGCAGCATCAATAACCCTGCGCATAAGGTCGAGCTCCTTATCATAAATAACAGTATTTACCGTCAGATAAGTCTTTATATTGTGCTCATTACAAGTGGCAACTATCTTTTTAAGATCTTCGAACGTAAAATTATTCGACGACTTTGCCCTCATGTTAAGCTGTTCGATTCCAAAATAGACAGAATCTGCACCTGCCTGAATGGCAGCCATTAGCGACTCGTATGAGCCAACCGGTGCCATAATTTCAATATCCTTTCTTGTCATTTTATCTCTTTTGATAATCGTTAGACATCATTTGTAAAACTGCCTTACCGGCAAGAGTATCTGAGGGTAATGCTGCACCCTCGTATTTTATAAACTTCCTGGCCTGATTGTCGTAAACCTGAAAATGGGAATCTCTTATAAATCCAAATCCATCGGAAAAGTCGTAGAAGGAGAAACCTTTATTACCCCTATCCAAAATATTTTTGCTGAAAGTAAATCCTGTGTGGGCTATATCCAATTGCGAAAGAAGAGTTGCTGCAAGGTCGATTTGGGTACACTGTTTATCAATAATAGTATCTTTAACAGCCAGAGCACCACCGGTCCATACCATCGGGATATGAAAACGCTCTTTGCTGTCGTTGCCAACCCTACCGGGACCGGCATGACCGTGGTCGGCAATGAGAATTAGAAGTGTATTATTCCACCAACTCTGCTTTTTGGCCGATTCAATAAATTCGCCAAGACATTTATCGGTATAATATATCGAGTTAAGATACTTATCATCAAGCTGTTTCTCCATAGGAACCGTAAATGGTTCATGACTGCTAAGGGTAAAAAACATATCAAAAAATGGCTGTTCCTGATTTTCAATGGTTTGCAACAACCTATCAAAAACATACTGATCGTGGGCACCCCACTTGTCTCCCATCATTGAACCGTCAAAGTCCTTCTCGGTAATTATGCGGTTGAAGCCGGCCATTGTTACCAACGAGTTGAAATTGTTAAATCCGAGGTCGCCACCATAAAGAAATGCCTGGTCGAAATAACCATTATCTCTTAACTCCCTGGGTATAAACGATAAAGATTGAGTCTTCTGCGGATAGTTTATAATACTGAAAGCCGGCAAAACGGGATAACCACATATTACCGATACCATTCCTTTACCCGAACGGTCGCTGGCGGCCATCATATTGGTAAAGAATATACTCTCTTTTTGAAGTGATTTGATAACCGGTGTAGCATTGGCTCCACCAAGAAGCTCGATGGCGTGCGACGAAAAGCTTTCGAGCATTACCAAAACAATATTGGGCCGATTGGTATTGAGAACCTTTGGAAACTCACCACTCTGCTCCATCAACTCATCGAAGATATTTTCGGCCTCGGAGTCCTCCATAAATCTATAGATTGCTGTGGTAGCTTTTAACCGCTTAAGCGAATAGAGGAAATTCCATACGGGATTGAGAGCCAAATGATTGGCAAACAAATTAGTACTAAAAAACGACATACCGGTATTGAGCGGTGCTATGCCCGTTCCTCCCCTTACAGGAATTATCATCACACCACCCAAAAGAAGAATAAGAAAGGAACGCATCAACCCTTTGGGTAGTGTAGCCTTTAGAACACTACATCCCGAAAACCCCATAGTAATCTTCCGAAAAATATAGATAACCAACCAGCAAGCAACTATAAGAACCACTGGTAATGCAACTTTCTGAAACAGAGTAAGGGAGGCAACTACAAGAGCAGGATCTTCGAGGAAATGGAGGGCAGACGCATCGACATGAACATTCCAGAATGAATAGACAAAACCATTGATTATCAGAAATATAGTTATAGGAATAATCAATACTGAATTAACGATATTCATTGATTTGAACAACCATCGGGAATCGACTACAAACAACAATAAGCCAAACACAACAGCATGAAGCATTATGACATAACCTGTGATGCTGGCATCAAACCTCAATCCGTAAAGAAAAGAGAGCATCAGATCGGATATGGGAATGCCGGCAGTTTTACCCCAGTTGATACCAAGAAATACCACACGGAAAAATTGGAACAGTAACAACCAGAACAGGGCTATAGCTCCGAAATATGAAAATATGGGTTTCAAAAGAGAACCTCCCTCTTGTGCTGTGAACTTTTTAACCATAACAAATTTTCTAAAAAGACAACCGCAAAGATAAAACTATCTAAGGGTATAGAGTTAAAATTTAAGTCTAAATAACACTAAAATAATACCTGAGTGTCTGATAATTGCACCTAATCGACCTACTTAACAGTATGAAACTAATTTCTAAGTGTTGAAAACATTTTATAACAACAGTGATTCATTTTATTATATTTGCATCTGTTTAATACAAGCTTCATTCAACACAAAAGATCACAACTATATATGATTCAGGACAATTTATCTCCACAGAACTATTCGGAAGATGCAATCCGCACGCTCGACTGGCAGGAGCATATCCGCAAGCGTCCCGGTATGTACATCGGGAAATTGGGTGATGGCTCCTACCCCGACGACGGAATTTATGTTCTTCTGAAAGAGGTAATGGATAACGCCATCGACGAATACATGATGGGCTTTGGCAAGAAGGTTGAAATTAAAGTAGAGAA
>JBDHYT010000102.1:0-8076 GCA_039811485.1 Marinilabiliaceae bacterium
TTTTCGAGAAATGTTTCAGGAACCAATTCGGGCGACAGGTATTCAAGCTCAACAATCTCCTGACCTTCAGCAAGGGGTAGCATTGAGTTGAGGAAGCTTCGAAGAATATTGGGATGCTGGCCAAATATCTTCTTGAAAACTACGTCGTTCTTTGGATCTAAAAATTTCATATCACACCATTTTATCAAATATAAGGCTTTTCTATCATAACTGCAACGTTAAACCCTTCATAACTACCCTTCGACATGCTCAGGGTGACTAAACCTGTCCTGATGACCCTTTAACGTTCCGATGATTATTGGAAACAATTGAATTATTTTTTACTTAAAAGCAAAAAAACGGCCACCTCTGAATTACTACAAAGGCAGCCGTTAAAAATAAGTTTTATCTACTGATTACTTCCTTATCTGTGCATTCAGCTCGCGTTCAAAGGAAGCCATAAGACTCTCCATAATCTTATCAATCTGCTTATCGGTCAATGTCTTAGTCTCGTCAAGCAAAATAAAGCTTACTGCATACGATTTTTTACCTTCCGGCAGGTTTTTGCCTTCATACACGTCAAACAGAGTAACATTTTTAAGCAGTTTTTTCTCTGTCTTGAGTGCAACCTGCTTAACCTGGGCAAATGTCACACCCTTGTCGAGAAGCATTGCAAGGTCGCGTTTAACTTCCGGGAACTTGGAAATCTCGCGATACAGAATCACCTGACGGGCACTCTTACGCACAAGCAAATCCCAGTTAAACTCGGCAAAATAGAGCGGTGTATCAATATCAAACTGTTTGGTAAGCTTACCGTGTATCAAACCATAGGTAACAAGTACCTTATTATCAACCGATAAGGTCAATCCCTCACTCCACACATCATTTGATACTGACTCCTCTTTAAGAGTTGCAAAATCAACACCAAGACGGTTTATCACATTCTCAACCTGATTTTTCATATCGAAGAATGAAACCTCCTGAGCAGGAGTGTTCCAGTTTACATCATTGCGAAGCCCTGTCATTACCAGCGACAAACGATTCTCTTCGTGATAGCTCTTAAGGTTATCTTTGGCATCCTTATTTTTGAGCGAATAGCAGTTACCAAACTCAAACAGTTTAAGATCGGCATTTCTGCGGTTTCTGTTGTGCTCGGCACTCTCAAGAGCACCAAACAGAAGTGTCTGCCGCATTCCGTTAAGGTCGCTGCTTAGCGGATTGGCAAGCTCAACAACTGCTTCGCGAGGGAATACAGTCATATTATCGTAATAAGCAGCTTTAGTAAGCGAGTTATTCATTATCTCATAGAAACCGGCACCGTTAAGCAGGGCTGCAATCACATTTTTAACCTTATGATCGTCAGGCTTCTGGGCATATACCAGAGTAGAGTGAACTTCCTGAGGCATCTCCACATTGTTGTAACCATAAATACGAAGAATCTCTTCAATAACATCAGCTTCGCGTGTCACATCAACACGGTAGGGAGGCACCTGAAGATGCATTGTAACACCATCGTCGCTCTTTATTTTTATCTCAAGCCCCTTAAGTATCTCATGGATAGTATCTTTGGGAATATCTTTTCCGATGAGTCGTTTAACATTGGCATACTTCACCTCCACTTCAAAATCGGCAGCAGGAGCAGGATAGACATCAACAATTTCGGATGATATTGTTCCGCCGGCAACCTCTTTGATAAGCAGTGCAGCGCGTTTAAGCGCGTAAATAACACCATTGGGATCTGTACCACGCTCAAAACGGAAGCTGGCATCGGTATTGAGCTGATGGCGACGTGCAGTCTTACGCACCGAAACAGCATTAAACCATGCACTCTCAAGGAAGATACGGGTTGTTTTTTCTGACACACCGCTGTGCAGGCCGCCAAACACACCACCAATACACATTCCCTCTTCGGCGTTGCATATCATAAGGTCGTCCTGGTGAAGCTCTCGCTCTTTTTCATCAAGGGTAACAAACTTTGTACCTGCAGGCATTGTGCGCACAACAACCTTATTGCCTTTCACCACATCACCATCAAAAGCATGCAACGGCTGACCAACCTCATGAAGCACATAGTTGGTAACGTCAACAATATTATTGATAGGTGACATTCCTATTGCCTTAAGAGCATTTTTCAGCCACTCAGGCGATTCCTCAACTTTCACACCACTGAAGGTAACACCTGCATAACGATGGCACGCCTCTTCGTTTTCAACCTGAACATCAACCACAAAATCATGATTATCAGCCTTGAAATCATCAACCGAAGGACGGCTAAGCATCACATCTTCCCCATTTACGGTAAGATAGGCAGCCAGATCGCGTGCAACACCATAATGTGATGCACTATCGATACGGTTTGGAGTAAGATCAACCTCAAAAACCACATCATTCTCAACCTTGAAATACTCTTTGGCAGGCATGCCAACGGGAGTATCGGCAGGAAGAACCATGATACCCGAATGATCGGTACCAAGGCCGATTTCGTCGGCGGCACAAATCATACCTACAGACTGCTCGCCACGGATTTTTGATGCCTTAATGGTAAAACTCTCATCACCAGAATACAGAACAGTCCCAACTGTTGCCACCACAACCTTCTGACCAGCAGCAACATTAGGGGCACCACACACAACCGGAAGCGGATCGCCCGAGCCGATATTAACGGTTGTCACACTCAGTTTATCGGCATTTGGATGCCTGGCACACGTAAGCACCTCGCCAATAACAAGACCTTCCAATCCGCCTTTTACCGACTGAATCTCCTCCATGCTGCCCACCTCAAGACCAAGCGAAGTGAGGATTTCTGAAACCTTAGCCGGAGCATAATCGATATTGATGTATTTCTTTAACCAGTTGTATGAAATATTCATAGTGATCTATATTGTATTATTATTTTCAGTATTGACATTTTTAATTCTTAACACGCAAAAATAGAAAATTAATGACTTATAGACTCATTTTTTGAAACATTAAGGGACCTAAATTCTATAAAACTTCAAAATATGCCCTTTTTTTTATATTTTTACGGCTCAATCGTAAATCATGGCAGCAAAAACAAGCGAACAGTTTGACCACATAATAAATATTTGCCGCGACATCTTTGTGAAGAAGATGAAAGACTACGGCACTGCATGGCGGATACTGCGCCCCGAGTCGATGACCGACCAGATACTGATTAAAGCACAGCGCATCAGAAGCATAGAGATAAAAGGAGTATCGAAAGTTGACGAAGGAGTGCGCCCCGAGTTTATCGGCATCATCAACTATGCGGCAATGGCACTTATACAGCTTGAACTTGGCTATGCCGAAAAGCCGGAGATGGATCACGACGAAGCATTGAAGCTCTATCTTGAAAAACTTTATGCATCAAAAGCACTGATGGACAACAAAAACCACGATTACGACGAAGCGTGGCGGAAGATGCGCATCAGCTCACTAACCGACCTTATTCTGATGAAACTGTACCGCACCAAGCAGATTGAAGACAACAAAGGAGAAACAATCATCTCCGAAGGTGTGGATGCCAACTATATGGATATCATCAACTATGCCGTATTTGCAATGATAAAAATCGAATATCACGACAAAGAGGCACAATAAACAACTTATTATGAGACTATTACTGAATGCATCACGCATCATTTTAGCCATTGTTTTTATTTTTTCGGGTTTCGTTAAAGCGGTTGACCCGATGGGAGGTGCCATAAAAATAGAGGATTACCTCAATGCATTTGGCATGTCGCAACTCAACCCGCTGGCATTTACCTTGTCGGTAATCCTTTCGCTCGCCGAGTTTCTGGCCGGATTCCTGCTGCTTTTCAAGGTATGGAGCCGGCTGTCGTCACTGGCAGTATTCATCTTCATGTGCATTTTCACCCCGCTTACACTCTATATCGCCATTTTCAATCCAGTTTCAGACTGCGGATGTTTTGGCGATGCAGTAAAACTTACCAACTGGGAGACATTCTTTAAAAATCTCGCACTTCTGCCTCTCTCCTACTGGGTGTTCAGGCAAAGCAAGATATTCAAGTCAGATTTTGGAATCATCAGGCAGGCAATTATAGCAGCATGGGGTGTGGCAATAATTCTGTTTGTGACATTTTGGGCTCAAAAATATGAGCCTATAATAGACTTCCGCCCGTATAAGATTGGAACCGACATAAAACAAGGCATGTCAATTCCGGATGATGCACCACAACCGGAGTATGAAACCACATTTATACTTGAAAAAGATGGTGTTAAAAAAGAGTTTGATGTGGACACCTATCCCTATAACGACTCAACCTGGGTATTTATCGACAGTAAAACAAAAGTGATAAGCGAAGGGTATCAGCCGCCAATAAAAGATTTTGTGCTTCAGAATGATAATGGCGATAATATGGTAAGCACCATATTATCAAACGAAGAGCCGGTTTTTCTGGTAGTTGCACCAAAACTTGAGCAGATGGAAAAAGGTGCTGCCGAAAAGCTGCTCGAGTTATCGCACTTATGCCTTCAGCACAACTATAGAATGTATGTAGCCACATCGTCACTTCAGGAGACTATCGATGCATTCGATTTGCGCGAGCAGGCAGGATTCAGCTACCTTTCGGGCGACGAGACGATGCTTAAAACCATTGTGCGGAGTAATCCGGGATTTATAGTAATCCAGAATGGAGTGATTACCAACAAATTCACACTCAGCACCATGCCCGATTCAAAGGAGATAATAAATCCTTTATCGGCATCATTATCAGCATTACGATATTCAAACGTGACATTTATAGTTTTAACCCTTATCTTTGCATCCTTGTTTTTTGTAAAAACCCTCAACAGAAGTAGTAAACTTTAATTAATATTTGAAAATGAGACAAAAAGTTGTTGCCGGTAACTGGAAAATGAACAATACCCTTGCAGAAGGTATTGAGTTGGCAAAAGCAGTAAATGCTATCCTTGAGAAAAATGCACCAAAATGCAAAGTTGTATTAGGCACTCCATTTATCCACATTACCGAGGCTGTTAAGGCTGTAAACAAAAACCTGGTAGGTATTGCAGCACAAAACTGTGCCGACAAGGCTTCGGGCGCATACACCGGCGAGGTATCGGCTGCCATGGTTAAATCGACCGGTGCAGAGTACGTAATTCTTGGTCACTCAGAGCGCAGAACATACTACGGTGAGACTGACGCCATCCTTAAAGAGAAAACCGATCTTGCATTAGCCAACGGTCTTACTCCGATATTCTGTATTGGTGAGGTTCTTGAAGAGAGAGAAGCCAACAAACATTTCGATGTGGTAAAAACACAAATCGAAAATGCCCTTTTCCACCTTTCGGCTGAAGATTTCGGCAAAATCATCCTTGCTTATGAGCCGGTTTGGGCTATTGGAACAGGCAAAACTGCCAGCAGCGAGCAGGCACAGGAGATTCATGCATTTATACGTAAAACTCTTGCAGCAAAATATGGTGAGGCAGTAGCCAACAACACCTCTATCCTTTACGGTGGAAGCTGCAAAGCATCAAACGCCAAGGAGTTGTTCTCTCAACCCGATGTTGACGGCGGACTTATTGGTGGTGCATCACTTAAAGCTGAAGATTTCTACGGAATTATTGAGGCATACAACTAATAGTTTATAACTGAACAGACCAAAGAAGCTGTCTTTTGTAAG
Organism: Marinilabiliaceae bacterium; assembly: GCA_039811485.1. Lineage (GTDB taxonomy): Bacteria > Bacteroidota > Bacteroidia > Bacteroidales > Marinilabiliaceae > JAGPIS01. The sequence continues at coordinate 5,625 of JBDHYT010000102.1, forward strand.
GCAGCTTTTTTTATTGATAACAAATCAAAAAATAGTGATAAATAAGGTAACCAAATTATTTTTGTCACGTATATATTTATAAATGAAGATTGAGCTATTATGGAACGAATTTTGAATAATAACATTGCACACATTAATGATATCATACAACAATCATTCGTTTCCGACCTCCATCCAACGATGACTCTTACAACTCAATCAATTGTGTATCAAGGCTATTCATATTAAATACGAAATTTTAAAAACCAATAAAAAGAGGATGAAATACTTTTTTTATCTCATTCTATTGTTGATATTAATCTCAGGATGTCCTACCAAGCCATACCGGGTAAGAGATTCGTATAAATATATCCAAAAAAGCGGACGCGAACGCAATCATTGGATTTTGGTATGGGCGGATGAGTTTGAAGAGACATCATTAGACACTACTAAATGGACGCTCATGCTACCGGAAGGAAGCGAATGGACGTCAAATTTAAGTAACAAGAGTCAATGCTACGCAATATTCAATGGTAAGCTATACCTTAAAATAATAGCCAATCCCGACACTATCAGTGATTCCAGAAAATACCTTACTGGAGGCATCCGAAGCAAAGACAAATTTGCGTTTCAGTATGGAAAGATTGAGGTGCGGGCAAAACTTGAACAGGCCAAAGGTGCATGGCCGGCAATATGGCTTAGATCGGTAAAGTCAGAGGACTTGAAATCAGATATAAATGATGAAATAGTTTTAATGGAGCATCACAACTATGATGATTATATCTATCAGTTGATACATCTTAAAGAAAATCAGCCAGATAACAAAAAATACGCAAACACCATCCGTTCCACAGTAAAAACCGATGTTTACGACTTCAATACATTCGGCCTTGAGTGGTATCCCGATAGCTTGGTATTTACGGTAAACAACGAACGTAAATCTGCCTACAGCCGCGAAAATGCCCAAAAACAATGGACCTTCAACCAGCCATACTATATAGTTCTAAACCAGCAAATTGGTTCGTGGTGGATTGGCGAAGCAAATAAAAACGACTTACCCATCAATATGATTATTGAATACGTAAGAGTTTACCAATAAAAAAGAGGCTAACCACTATTGGCCGCCTCTTATGGTTGAAGAATAACACTTTTTAATGTTTTATCCTTTACATTTTTTTACCAGGAGGGAATCTACACTAAACTTACCTGCGCCGGCAATAATCAAGAATGCATAGATTGCCGCATAGATTAGAGCTAACTCTTTCACTGCCAAAGGATCGTTGCCATGCACTACCAATACAGCCACCAACATATTGATTAGCAAAGTGATACCCGCAAACCTCACACCAACGCCAAATATCAAAAGCAAGGAACAGAAAAACTCTGCAAATACCACAAGTGAGTACGACAAAGTAACACCAAGCCCTATCGGGTCGGGAAACTGAATGGGATCGCTGCCAAACAGCATCATCAACTTACCCCAACCATGGGTAAGCATTAGCAAACCTACAGCAACTCTGATAAATAGCAGAGCAAAAGAACCGGTAACAGAATAGTTTCCCGGATTTAAAAACTTATTAACTAACACCTTCATATTTAATTGATTTAAAATTATTTCATTGGTACTTCCATCAGTAAGACACGGCAATTGGGCGAGCGGGATATCAATTTAACTTTATCAGAATTGGGTATTCCCATACCGTCGCGACTATCCAACAGATGACCTTCGACGTCCACTTCACCTTCTAACACAAATATATAGAGACCATTATCTTGCTTTTTAAGCTTATAATGTAACTCCACACCCTCATCGATATTGGCTGTATGAAACCAGGCATCCTGATGAATCCACACACCTGCATCATCTTTATTGGGTGAAAGAATCTGCACGAACTGATTTCTTACATCGTTGGAAGGAAGAATAATCTGGTCGTAACGGGGAGTCAGGTTTTTCTCGCGTGGCAATATCCAAATCTGAAGAAATTTAACAGCCCGATTGCTGTTTTTATTGTATTCGCTATGGGTAATGCCGCTTCCGGCACTCATCACCTGAATATCGCCTTGACGAATCACCGACACGTTTCCCATACTGTCTCGATGTTCAAGATCGCCATCAAGCGGGATGGAAATTATCTCCATATTGCTGTGTGGATGAGTGCCAAAACCCATTCCTCCCTCCACGTGATCGTCGTTAAGAACGCGAAGAACGCCAAAATTCATCCTCTGGGGGTTATAATAATCGGCAAAGCTGAAAGTATGACGGCTGTAATGCCATCCATGGTCGCCCACGCCTCTACTATCAGCTCTATGTATAACAAAATCAGTCATTAAAAAAAATTGAATAATTGAATAACCTTAAAAATGCAACGAATATAATAATCGATCTACATTCTGACATATAAACAGAAGTTCATTCAATATGTTCAAAATAACAGGCAGATGTCACATGATGTAGTACATGCGGCATCGGCAA
>JBDHYT010000103.1:0-8071 GCA_039811485.1 Marinilabiliaceae bacterium
TATCGAAGGCAGGCAGATGGTCGGAATCAACAAACTCACCTTTTGCCGAGGCTTCAAGAGTCAGCGTACCATCGGCTTTCAGATTTTGGAAATCTTTCATAAAGACCTCAGGCACAAGGGCAAGTAGTGTCTTGAAACTTGTTTCGCTGGCTGCCAGTTTGATATCCATTCCGTAGGAGTTGTCGTTCATCTTCACCCATCCGTCGAAAGCAAGCGGGATGCCGTTGAAATTGAGTTTGTTCTCCTTAAAGGTGAATACATAATCCTTAAGATCGGCCTCAATGATTGCGGTAAGATCTACTTTTGTGTTGTTGAGGTATTTGATTTTCTCAAACACTACTTCAAGCTGCTCTATGCCTGCTGTTAAATCGAGGTTTGTCTTGTCGGCACTCATGTCGCCCTTCAAGGCAACGTTAAGTCCTGCAATTCGTGCGTCGGTCTGCAGCACCGAGTCGTTGTAGGTGATTATGGCATCGGAAATGGTAAATGAGTTGAGATTAATCTTAAACGACGATGACGATGATGTTGTGTCGGCCTCCGTTTCATCGCTGCTCTCTTTCATTATGTCCCAGTTGGCGGTGGAGTCGGCAAGCACCATAGCATGTACAACAGGTTTTAAGATGTTGATACTGTTGATTTTGATGTTGTCCGACAGTGCACTCATGATATCCACATCGGCCGAAAGTGTAGCAACCGAAAGCAGTGTGTCACCTTCAAATCTATCTGTTCCAACCACCGAAAGGCCTTCTAATCCTACTCTGAGGTCGGGAAAGCTTTTGAACAGTGAGAGGGAGAATGATTTGTAATCGATGGTGGCATTCACCATATTGTTTATCTCCTCTTTTACTTTTCGTTCTATCGGTCCCCTGAAAATAAAGGGGATGGCTACCAGAAGAACGATAAGAACTCCCAGAACCGAACCTGTAATAATTAAGGCTTTTTTCATGAATATACTTAGTTTGTAATTGTACTGTACGTTGTTGAATCTCTGTAGATTTACTCCGATTTGTTTGGTTATTTCAAATTGTTGGACGGTTGAAATACAGTTCGTAATACCAATTTAGCTTACTGCCTTGTTTATCACTATTATTTGTAAATCTCTTTTTTGGCAGCTTTGAGCGTATTAATCATCAGCGATGTGATGGTCATTGGTCCCACACCTCCAGGCACGGGTGTGATATGGCTGCATTTGGGTGCCACTTTTTCGTAGTCAACATCACCTTTCAGTCGCCATCCGTTTTTGGCCGTCGGGTCTTCAACACGTGTAGTGCCCACGTCGATAACCACCGCACCGCTCTTCACCATATCCTCTTTTACAAAGCCCGGTATCCCTATGGCTGCAACAATAATGTCGGCCTGTAGCATTACCTCTTTCAGGTTGGCTGTGCGGCTGTGGCAAAGGGTTACTGTTGCGTCAATACCTTTTTGGGAAAGCAGTATGCTCATGGGGCGGCCCACGATATTGCTGCGACCCAGCACAACCACATGTTTCCCTTTTGTCTCAATCTTCGAACGCTTCAGCAGCTCCATGATTCCCTGTGGTGTGGCCGATACAAACGCCGGTGAGCCAATTGTCATCCTGCCGACGTTTTGTGGGTGAAAACCATCCACGTCTTTTCTGTGATCCACTGCTTCGGTTATTTTCTCCTCCGAAATATGGGCCGGAAGCGGCAGCTGCACAATATAACCGTCAATTTCAGGGTCGTTGTTGAGTTGATGCACAACTTCGAGAAGCTGTTTCTCGGTGATTGTATCTTCAAAACGGTATAGTGATGAGGTGAAGCCAACCTCTTCGCAGGCCTTTATTTTATTGGCAACATAGCTTTCGCTACCGCCATCGTGACCTACCAAAATGGCTGCCAGATGCGGTGGGTTGGCACCATTGGCAGTAAATTGTTTTACCTGAGCAGCAATCTCTTCTCTGATTTCTGTCGAAATTTTTTTTCCGTCAATAATTTGCATGATAATCAAATTAAAAACCGCATAACAATCATAACCCGGTCTGTTTCCGTCGATGATTGCTATGCGGTGGTTATTATTTCATGATGTCTGTTACTTATCGTCTTCCCATCATCTTCCCCATTTTTTTGCCACCACCCGTTGTCATGGCTTTCATCACTTTACGGGTGTCGTCAAACTGCTTGAGGAGTCGGTTAACCTCCTGAATGGATGTTCCACTACCTGCTGCTATCCTTTTACGGCGACTGCCGTCTATCACATGTGGATTTTCGCGCTCGTGGGGTGTCATTGAGTATATGATGGCTTCAACGCTTTTGAATGCGTTGTCGTCGATATCGATGTCTTTCAGCATTTTGCCCATTCCCGGTATCATAGATGCCAAATCCTTCAGGTTACCCATTTTCTTGATTTGGTTAATCTGAGACAGGAAATCGTTGAAATCGAACTGGTTTTTTGCTATCTTCTTCTGTAGTTTACGAGCCTCGTCTTCGTCGAACTGCTCCTGTGCACGCTCCACCAGCGACACAATGTCACCCATGCCCAATATCCTGTCGGCCATACGGCTGGGGTGGAATACGTCGAGAGCATCAACTTTTTCGCCCGTTCCTACAAACTTGATGGGTTTATCCACCACGCTGCGAATTGAAAGGGCAGCACCACCACGGGTGTCACCATCGAGCTTGGTAAGGATTACACCGTCGAAGTTCAGGCGGTCGTTAAACTCCTTGGCTGTATTTACTGCATCCTGACCTGTCATTGAGTCAACCACAAAGAGAATCTCCTGTGGCGAGATGGCCTTTTTGATTGCGGCAATTTCGTTCATCATCTGCTCATCGATGGCCAGACGACCTGCCGTATCGACAATCACAAGGTCGAAACCGTGCGACTTTGCATGTTTGATACCGTTTTCGGCAATAACCACCGGATTGTTGTTGCCAGGCTCGGTATATACTTCAACACCAATCTGCTGGGCAAGAACCTGCAGCTGGTTGATAGCCGCCGGACGGTAAACGTCGCCTGCAATCAGAAGTGGACGTTTGCCGCGTTTGGTCTTCATCAGGTTGGCAAGCTTACCCGAAAAGGTGGTCTTACCCGAACCCTGGAGACCTGCCATAAGAATTACTACAGGATTACCTTTAATATTGACATCGGTGGATGTGCCTCCCATAAGCTCTGTCAGCTCATCGTGCACAATCTTAACCATCATCTGGCCGGGCTTAACGGCTGTTAGCACGTTTTGACCCAAAGCCTTCTGCTTGATGTTATCGGTGAACTGCTTGGCTACCTTGTAGTTGACGTCGGCATCAAGAAGTGCCTTCCGAACATCTTTCAGCGTCTCGGCTATGTTTAATTCGGTGATTTTACCTTCACCCTTAAATATCTTAAATGACCTCTCGAGTTTTTCACTTAAATTCTCAAACATCGTAATGACTGCTTTAATTTTAACGGTGCTAAAATACAAATTATTTGCTTATTATATTTAATTAATTGTACTCTCTTTATAAATATAAACATTAAAGCGAAAATGCGGAGATATTGGCGGTAGATGAAACCGGAAAATGTAGAAAAGTGGTTTCGATACAAAATAGATATGAAAAACAGTAAAATGTAAAACTTTTAGTGAATAAAATATAAAAACGTAAATTTTATTTGATATTTAATTGCGTTCTAATATTTTTACGTATAGAAAAACAACAACTTATAGGAGTTACATCATTTTATTGAATATCTATGGAAAACGCCAGAGTTAAAAATTTTATCGGGAACTTTATGAATGGGGTTAAATCGCGCAATCCCAATGAACCGGAGTTCCATCAAGCAGTACAAGAGGTGGTTGAGTCGTTGGCCGAATTTGTGCTCGACAATCCTGTCTATCAGAAACACAAGATTTTGGAACGGATGACCGAACCCGAGCGGGTAATCTCATTTCGTGTTCCATGGATCGACGATAAGGGCGAGATTCAGATCAACCGTGGCTATCGTGTCCAGATGAATAGTGCCATCGGGCCGTATAAGGGCGGATTGCGTTTTCACGCCTCTGTCAATCAGGGAATTTTGAAGTTCCTTGCCTTTGAGCAGACACTTAAAAACAGCCTTACATCACTTCCCATGGGTGGCGGTAAGGGTGGCAGCGATTTTAATCCCAAAGGTAAGTCGGATGCCGAGGTTATGAAGTTTTGCCAGTCGTTTATTACCGAGCTTCACCGTCATCTGGGACCCGATACCGATGTGCCCGCAGGTGATATTGGCGTGGGTGGTCGTGAGATTGGTTTTATGTTTGGCCAGTATAAGCGGTTGAGCAACGCATTTACCGGCACATTCACCGGTAAAGGGCAGGAGTGGGGCGGTTGTCCTATGCGTCCGGAGGCAACCGGATATGGTGCTGCCTATTTTGCCATCGAGATGCTTGCCACCAGAGGCGATAATCTTAATGGTAAGGTTGTTGCAGTAAGCGGTTCGGGCAATGTGGCACAGTTTACCGTTGAGAAGGTCTCGAGCCTTGGCGGCAAAGTGGTTACCCTAAGCGATTCCAATGGTTTTATACACGATCCGAGTGGTATTGATACCGAAAAGCTTGAGTATGTGAAGTTTCTGAAAAACGGTGTCAGAGGCAGAATCTCCGAGTATGCCGATAAATACCCGGAGGCAACTTATTATCCAAATCAACGTCCATGGAGCATCAAATGTGATGTGGCAATGCCGTGTGCCACCCAAAACGAGTTAAATGGTGATGATGCAAATATGTTGTTGTCCAATGGTTGTTTTTGTGTGGTAGAGGGTGCCAACATGCCATCGACGGCCGAAGCAGTAGAGATATTTCTAAACAATAAGATATTGTATGCACCCGGAAAGGCAGCCAATGCCGGCGGTGTGGCCACATCGGGTTTGGAGATGACACAAAACTCGATGCGCATAACCTGGACACGCGAAGAGGTTGACGAAAAACTGAAACAGATAATGAAAAATATTCACCAGGCGTGCCGAAAGTATGGAACCGAACCCGATGGATATATCAACTATGTAAAAGGTGCCAATATCAGCGGATTTATTAAGGTGGCCAATGCAATGATTGCACAGGGTGTGGTGTGATAACAACTAAAAGTTGGCCCGTTTATTTTCCTAATAACAGCGACTGTGGTGTGTCAATAACAGTCGCTGTTCATTTTTTTCAATAAGCCGCACAATAATCACACATCTTCAATCATTATCCCAATGTTGTTGTCTTCCAGTAATTTGATTGATTTGGAGCAGATGTTGTCGGTGCATATCAGGCTTATCTCCATCTGAGGCTCTTTTTGCCTGATAAGATTTGCAATATCAACAATTTTTTGGGCATCCTTGCTGATGATGCGCGATTTGATAATTTTGACTATTGCTAAATGGCCGGGTCCCATTACCTCAATCTCAGTGCGTGGTGGAAGTCCGTATTTATCTGTAATTGACATCATATCTTATTGATTTTTTGTTTGTTATGATTGTTATAATATGGTATTCTCCTCAGCAGTTACGTAAAACTCCTTTTTTTCCTTGATAATTACCACCGAGGGAGTTGATGCCATCCAGGTAAAATCAGTGTCGGTCATAATTTCCCAACTCTCCATGCTTATTGCCATAAGATGTTGATTTTGAAATGTATTAGGACTTATATCTTCTCTGCTGACGGTTTTGATGGTACATACTGCCCTTTGAGCTAACTCAGTGGTCATATTTTGCAGATAACCACTTTTTTCCTCATCCATAATGGCTGTGGTAATAATATTATGGGCCGATTTAGTCATTCCAGCAATCAACTCAAGAACTCTGAAATCATTTTCCGACCATAGCGGCACAAAAATATTGTCTGCCTTAGTTAGGTTTTTATCTATCAGAATTCCTATGGGGATATTGGTTTTGTTGATAATCAGTCCGGTACGATCGTCTATTCGGGGCATCTCAAAAATATTTTCATTACGGCGCAACATTGATATCAGTTTCTGGGGATAAAAAATATTTTTGGATATTCTGAAAGCTCTTCCAAGCCAGCTGCCTTCATATATCGATTGGCCTATACCTCTCAGAAGCATCTGGTAGTTACCGCTGTTGGCCTCTGCTGCAATATCGGCGTCAATATTGGCAGTCACCTTGAACCGTGTGTCGAAAGGCTGGTTAAGTTGCCTGGATTCGTCCCTGATGGGAGTGAAGCTCTCTTTTTCAATCTGCGATGTGTTGTACTGGGTTAGCTGTCCGGCCTGCACCAGGTGCATGGCGGTAATGGTACCGCTGTTTTTTTGAACCAAACGGTGTGCTAATCTCAACAACGATCTGCCTCGTTCCGGGTTTCCAAACGAGATAAGGATGTTGAATCTGTTTGCTGCATTCTCTTTGGTATCAATATGTTTTTCTTTGAATACTCTGTTTATCAGGTCGATGGCGGGGCCTGTCATAAAAGTGGTTATCAACGCCATTATCACCATCATTGCAAATATCTCGGGAGTAAGCACTCCAAGGTCGTAGCCGATATTCAGCACTACCAGCTCCATCAAACCCCGTGTATTCATCAGTGCTCCAAGTGTGAGACTCTCTTTCCATGTCTGCCCCACGAATCTGGCAGCTATTGCACTTCCTGCAAATTTGCCCGTAACTGCCACCGCAATAATCAGAAAGGTGATTTTCCATAGATAAGGGTCGTTGAGAAGTCCTATCTCGGTGCGTAATCCTGTATATACAAAAAACAGGGGAAGTAACAGCACAAGTGCCACATCTTCAACTTTTTCGATGAATACTGCCCTGAACCTGCTGTCGTAGGGCATAACTGCACCGGCCATGAATGCTCCGAAAAGTGCATGTATGCCTATCACTTCGGTGGCATAAGCCGAAAAGATAAGTGTAAGAAAAAATATGGCTACAATAGGTTTGCTCATGTTTTCGCGCGAATTGTGCACACTTCCCACACGTGCCAGAAACGGCCTGATAACTTTTATCATCAGTATAACATATATTACTGCAAGTGCCATTACATAGAGTGAACTGACAAACGAACCTGCCTTTACAATTGCAATTACTGCCGCAAGTAGACACCATGCTGTTATGTCGTCGGCTGCAGCGCATGTTATGGCAATGGTGCCAAGTTTGGTTTTGTGCAGTCCCTGTTCCTGCACTATACGGGCAAGAACCGGAAATGCAGTGATACTCATTGCTATACCCAGAAAAAGAGTGAATGAGGTGAAACGAACTCCCTCGGGAGCAAATGAGTCGTAGATAAAATATGCCAGCCCCATACCAAGGGTGAAGGGCATTATTATGCTTGTGTGGCTGATCACAACAGCATCCTGGGCTTTGTTTTTCAATATGTTAAGGTCGAGCTCCATGCCCACTACAAACATGAAGAGTATAAGGCCTATCTGACTCAAAAACTGCAGATTGCCAAGTGACTCGGCAGGAAACAGTGTGTGGAAAAATTCGGGGAAATGCATTCCTACCAACGATGGGCCAAGCACTATACCGGCCACTATCTCGCCTATAACAGCCGGTTGTTTTATCTTTTTGCAGAGCCAGCCGAAGATGCGTGCCACAATGATAATTGTAATTATTTGCGCAAGCAGAATTGCCAAAGGGTGGGTGAGATTGGCAACCATGGAGTCGATAAATTCATTCCACTGCGACTTTGCTGCCTCAGGAATAACAATATGACGTCCGATCTCCAGTTTGTGGCCGAAGAAAACAATGTAATATATGAGTGTGGCAAAAAGCCCGATCGTACCTATATAAAACCAAGTGTTTCTGTACTTGCCCATATCATTCAGTGTATCAGTGTTTTTAATTTACTTTATGCAACCTGTTTTAATGCAGGTTGTGTGTAGGTAATATTACAAATTGTTTGAGTGTAAAATATATTTTTTGTGTTAATTATTATGTATGTCTCAAAATGTTTGACAGAAGATAATAACTCTTTAATCAAATAATCTGTTTTTGATTGTTTTACTCTCAGAAAACAGATATTTTTATATAAGCGTGTTTGTGGGTAATTATTACAACCAATCAGGAGATTATTGCCCGCATTTCGAAGCTTGTATGGGATTATTTCAGATTAGAATATAAAAAACTATGGAATATAAAGCCTCTCTCGACACCA
>JBDHYT010000104.1:0-8014 GCA_039811485.1 Marinilabiliaceae bacterium
TAGCAACAATTCACCTTCACACCTAATTTTTGTCATTTTTTGCTGTCGAAACCGAATAATTGTATATTTACCAGCGGAAAAGCAGATGTTTTTCAGGAAACAAAGGGATTATATGGAACTACGGAGGACTTTTGACATCCTTGATTTTCTTCGCAAAAATCATGGTGAAAAGAAGGATATGCTTTGTGCAAAGCGCGATGGTAACTGGGTTCAGTTCAGCGTTTGCGAATATTACACCAATGCAAAACGTTTTAGTCTGGGTTTGCTGGCACTCGGTTTCAAGAAGGGCGATAAGATTATTACTGCAACAAATAACCGCCCCGAATGGAACTTTGTAGATATGGGCATGGCCATGATTGGTGTGGTGCATGTGCCTGTGTATCCAACTATTGGCGACGATGAGTACCAATATATCATGCGGCACAGTGATGCGCGAATGGTTATCGTCTCCGACCAATCGCTCTACAAGCGCATATCGGCACTTACGGCAGATATACCGGCCATCAACTGGGTTTACACCTTCAACAGTGTGGATGGTGCACCAAACTTTGAAGAGGTGCTGAATCTGGGAGCACGCGAAAAAGCACGCTGGAACGGAGAGTTTCACGAAATACGCAATTCGATAGTTCCCGACGATATGGTGTCGATGATTTACACATCGGGAACCACAGGTCAACCTAAAGGCGTGATGCTCAGCCACAACAATTTTATGAATAACGTGGATGGCGTCTATTCATTATTCCCTCTCTACCCTACCGACAGGATATTGAGTTTTCTGCCTCTTTGCCATGTGTTTGAGCGTATGGTAAACTACCTGTTCCAAGTCAGGGCATGTTCAATTTACTACGCCGAAAACCTTGGCACAATTCCGGCCAATCTTGTCGAAATTCAGGCAAATGCCTTTGTTACCGTGCCCCGCGTAATCGAACGTATATACGACAAGCTGGTAGCCACCGGCGAGAGTCTGTCAGGCATAAAAAGAATGCTGTTTTTCTGGGCTATGGAGCTTGGCGAAAACTTTAAAGCAAACGGTGACAGTAACTGGTGGTATTCATTCCGACTCAAAATAGCTCGTAAGCTGGTATTTTCTAAATGGCAGCGTGCCTTTGGCGGAAACCTCAGATTTGTTATTTCGGGTGGTGCAGCATTGCAGCCCCGCCTGAGCCGTCTGTTCTTTGCCGCCGGCATACCACTTATGGAAGGCTACGGTCTTACCGAAACTTCGCCCGTTATTGCTGCCAACCATCTTAGCGAACCTAAATGTCTGAAAATAGGCACAGTAGGCCCTGTATTAAAAAATCTTGACGTGAAGATTGATTCTGATGGCGAGATATTGGTTAAGGGACCAAGCGTGATGATGGGCTACTATAAGGACGAAAAGGCAACAGCGGCAGCTATCGATGCCGACGGATGGTTCCACACCGGCGATATAGGATTATTGGAAGATGGCAAATTCCTGAAGATTACCGACCGCAAAAAAGAGATGTTCAAACTCTCGAGCGGTAAATATATTGCCCCTCAGGGAATTGAAAACATACTAAAGGAATCACACTTTGTGGAGCAGGCAATGGTGGTGGGCGAAAACGAGAAGTTTGCCAGTGCACTGGTTCTGCCCAACTTTGAGTATCTCCACATGTGGGCGCACGAGAATAAGATTCAGTTCAGAGACAACCCGGAGCTTATTTCACTGAAGAAGGTAATGGTGCAGTATCAGAAAGAGATTGCAAGGGTGAATAAAATGCTTGGCAAACACGAAGAGATTAAGCGTTTCAGGCTGGTTTGGGAAAACTGGAACTACACCACAGGCGAGCTTTCACCCACACTGAAACTCAAACGACGCGTGCTCTATAAAAAATATGGCGATATACTCCGCGAAATATACACCTACGCTCCCGGCGAAGAGAACCGTGGATCGATAAAAATTAACGGTTAAAGCTCCTTTGGGAGCTTTTTCTGTCTTAGTCTGCGTTTTGTCATTACGATTATTAATCCTAAAGAGTATTTTTATGCTCTTGAGTGACAGAAGTAAACCAAACAAAAACAACTCCTATGAAAGAGACGACTTTAAAAGATGCAATACTTCAAGGAATTCCGGATGTGCTTCCACCGGCTGCAACCTGGAATCCAAATGTGAATCATGCTCCAAAGAGAAAAGATATACTATCGGCCGAAGAGAAGAAGCTGGCACTTAGAAATGCATTACGCTATTTTAAGCCCGAACAACATAAAACATTGGCCCCGGAGTTCCTTACCGAACTCAACACATACGGCCGCATCTACATGCACCGCTACCGGCCTGATTATGAAATCAAAGCACGTCATATCGACGAGTTTCCGCATAAAAGTCGCCAGGCAGCAGCTATAATGCTGATGCTGAGCAACAACCTCGATCATGCTGTGGCCCAGCATCCTCACGAACTGATAACATACGGCGGCAATGGTGCGGTATTTCAAAACTGGGCCCAATACCGCCTCGCAATGCAGTATCTGGCCAATATGACCGACGATCAGACACTTGTAATCTACTCCGGCCATCCGATGGGGCTTTTCCCGTCGCACAAAGATGCACCCCGCGTGGTGGTGACCAACGGAATGATGATACCAAACTACTCCAGGCCCGATGACTGGGAGCGGTTCAATGCCCTTGGTGTTACACAGTACGGACAGATGACAGCAGGCTCATTTATGTACATCGGACCTCAGGGCATTGTGCATGGAACCACTATCACCATTCTAAATGCTGGCCGCATGATATCGGCAGGCAACAGCGATATTAAAGGAAAGCTGTTTATCTCATCGGGCTTGGGCGGAATGTCGGGAGCTCAGCCAAAAGCAGCAAAAATTGCAGGTTGCGTAAGCATTGTGGCCGAAATAAATCCCAAAGCCACTCACACGCGCCACTCACAAGGCTGGGTAGATGAAGTAGAGAGCGACCTTGAAAAACTGGCAGCGAGAGTTAAAAGAGCTGTTGACACCAGAGAGACCGTATCAATTGCTTATGCAGGCAACGTGGTTGATTTGTGGGAGTATTTTGCTGCCCACGACATCAAAGTCGATTTGGGTTCCGACCAGACATCATTGCACAATCCATGGGCAGGAGGTTACTACCCGGCGGGTTTGTCGTTCGATGAGTCCAACAGGATGATGGCCGAAAAGCCGGAGGAGTTTAAAAAACATGTGCAGGAATCGCTACGGCGACAGGTTAATGCAATCAACACACTGACAGCCAAAGGAATGTACTTCTTCGACTACGGCAACGCATTCCTTCTTGAGGCAGGCAGGGCAAATGCCGATATCTTCAAAGAGGACAAAACATTCAGATATCCCTCTTATGTTCAGGATATCATGGGGCCTATGTGCTTCGATTATGGCTTTGGCCCATTCCGCTGGGTGTGTGCATCCAACACAGCTGAAGATTTACAAAAGACCGATGACATTGCAGCAAAAGTACTTGAAAACCTCATAAAGGAGTCGCCCGACGAAATTAAACAACAGATGGCCGACAACCTGCATTGGATTAGAGAAGCCGCCAAAAATAAATTAGTAGTTGGTTCGCAGGCCCGCATTCTTTATGCCGACGCCGAAGGACGAATGGCCATAGCATCAGCATTCAACAAAGCCATTGCCGACGGAAGACTCTCTGCTCCGGTGATACTCGGCCGCGACCACCATGACGTATCAGGCACCGACAGCCCTTATCGCGAGACATCCAACATCTACGACGGTTCGCAGTTTACTGCCGACATGGCTGTCCATAACGTCATCGGCGACTCATTCCGCGGTGCCACATGGGTATCGCTGCATAACGGCGGCGGCGTGGGCTGGGGCGAAGTAATAAACGGAGGTTTCGGAATGATGCTCGACGGGTCGGCCGACTCACAACGCCGGCTGGAGTCGATGCTGTTCTGGGATGTGAACAATGGTATTTCGCGCCGAAGCTGGGCACGCAACGGCGGTGCTGTGTTTGCAATAAAACGTGCTATGGAGCGCAATCCAAAACTGAAGGTAACGCTCCCCAATATTGCCGACGATAAAGTGATAGATTCACTGTTCTGAAACAAATAATCCTGCCGGATTTAACCGCTACTGCGAGGCAAATCCGGCGGGAAACATCTATTCTCAGCTGAAAATCAAAGGATAAACACGGTCAAGAACAGCTTGAACCTCCATCAGTCCAAAGTTGCGGATAAAACGGTTGGCCTCCTTGCCTTGTGTGAAAAGCAGTGCGGCTGGCACTGTAAACACAGTAAACTGGGCAGCCACCCCGGGATTGTGGGTTACATCAACCTCCAAAAACTTAACCTTTGGATACCGGCTTGTCATCAACTCTTCCAACTTGGGTTTCAAAGCACTGCAAGTACCACACTGTCCGCCGGTGAAGTACAACATCACAGCATCATTACCCTCAATAATCTCCCTTACCTCCATCTCAATCTTTGTATATTAGTACTGTAACATAGGCAGTAAGCCCTTTCTCTTCGCCCTCGTAGCCCAATTTTTCGGTGGTGCTGGCTTTTATCGACAGGCAATCCTCATCAATTCCCATCACCTGGGCCAACACACTCTGCATCTGAGGTATGAGGCCTTTAATTTTAGGCGACTGAAGAGCAATGGTAGAGTCTATATTGCCGATTTTATAGCCTTTAGAACCAATTATCTCAACACTCTTTTTCAGCAGTATTTTACTGTCGATATCCTTATAATCGTTACTGGTATCGGAAAGTGATAGCCAATATCTCGCATATTGGCAGCACCAAGCAGTGCATCGCAAATGGCATGAATAAGCACATCGCCATCGGAGTGGGCAATACACCCTTTGTGATGGTCAATTTTAATTCCACCCAGCCAAAAGTCGTAACCCTCGGCAAGCTGATGTACGTCGAAGCCAAATCCAACCCTTATTTTTTGCATTTTTGTTGTTATATTTCTGTTTCACTTCTTGCAAAGATAACACATCATCCTGCTTATTGTTTGATTATGGAACCTAATAAAAAAATCGCCGGTAAGCAGCAGTGCCTCCGGCGATTAACATGTAGTAGCATCAATTACCTCTTCTTTCCGGGCATCTTACTCAGGTCGAAACCCAACGTCAGCCTCACGGTATTGGCCAACGGATTGTTGGCTACAACCGGAATGATGTAACTTGCATCAATCGATATGGTATTGAATTTCAGGCCGGCGCCTGCTGAAGCAAGTTTACGGTTACCTTTGGTTTCGTGCTCGTGAAAATAACCGGCACGCAACGCAAATACCTGATTGTAAATATATTCCAAACCACCGGATATATTAATCTCTCTAAGCTCTTCGGAAAATCCACCCGGTGCATCGTTAAACGATTTGAAGATTGACGACGGTACCGACTGACTGCGGTAATCCTCGAGACTTTGTCCTTTAATAGGCGTTGGAACCATAAGTTTGTTAAACTCCACGGTGAATGCAACCTTATTGAATTGATCTATCTCATAAGCAAAACCGGCACCTAACTTCATATTTGCCGGCAAATACTCTTTCAGATTATCGTCGTAGCTCAACTTTGTACCAATGTTGGAGAAAAGAATACCGGCAGATATTTCGGCTTTGTTACGTTCGATAACTGTACGATGACGAAAATAAAAACCAAGGTCGGCAGCAAAAGAGTTGCCAGCCTTAAGCTCTTCGCCCGAAGATAACTGGGCTCCCTGCGACAAGTCGGAGCGGATATAACGCATTGCTATTGAGCCCGAGAACTTATTCGACAGAAGCCGAGAGTAAGCCACATCAAGCGCAAATTCGTTGGGCTTGCCAGTATAAGGAAGCGCATTATTCTCTTCGTTGGTAAAGGTTATCTCTCCCAAAGAGAAATATCTGAGCGAACCACTAACAGCCTGCATATCGTCAAGTTTGTAATAACCCGAAACATAGAACAGGTTTATGTCGTCAACAAGCTTACGGAGCCAGGGGGTTACCGAAAGCGATACACCCATCGAACCATCAATAAAGGCATATTTTGCCGGATTCCAGTGTTGCGAATTAATATCGGGCGTGGTGGCCACACCTACATCACCCATACCGCTGCTACGCGAGTCGGGTGAGAAGTTCAAAAATGGCACTACGGTGCTGATTGGATTATTCTCTTGTGCCGACATGCTGACTGATGCCAGAAACATGGAGGCAAACAGGCCGCACAGAGTACTTCTGAAGTTTAGTTTCATTGTGTTGTGAAATTTTTTTTGTTTCTGACGACTCTTTCCGCTCTTACTCTTGCGGTTTGAACCATCCGTCGATTTGAAAATATGATTTAAAGCCTCAAGCCCCTCAATCATCACCTTTAATGGAACGTCACAGTTCCCGGCTCCTCCAAATTCGTGTTTGAAAAATTAGTACTCAAAGTATAACTACAAAATTCGGCAAATATTATTTAACGACCACTATTTTTTTCGAAAAACTTGCCGTTCTGCCACTGTTGGAGGTCACCCCTACCCTCACCAGATAAAGGCCGCTACCCAGACGACGGGTGTCAATCTTTATATCGGGCAGCATAAGTCCCTCCGACTTAACCGACTGTGATTTCGACAACAACACCTGACCCGACAGATTTGATATCTCAATATCAAAACTAAGGATGGCGTCATAATCATCGTGTGTCAATCGAAGTGTGATTTCATCAATACCTTTGGTTACAGGGTTCGGAAAGATTTCGGGAGCAACAATCTTTATATCCATTTTGTTATCGACCATAAAATTGATTGATGCTACCGACGAATTATTGAGTATATCCCAGGCCCGCAACTCAATGGTATGACTACCGGGACTTAAGACCGGTATCTGATAATAAATAACACCTTTGCCCGGATTGGTTATATCGCTCTCAAAAAACTCGTTTAGTATTATTGGATTAGCCCTGTTGCCATCGATAAAGAGACTGATATCATGTCCAACACCAATTCCGGTGGTATTGATGCCGCTCTCATCGCTCAGACGGGCAATAAGCAACGGGGTTGAAGAGGTTGTCTGGCCGTTGGAGAACCACTCGTTGTTGAGCCACAACTTAATATCGGGTCCGCTTTTATCTTTTATATCACTCTCGTTGATGCCGCCAATAAGTATGGTATTATTTACACCCGCAGCATCTCTCACTCCCTCATCATCCACTGCATAGTAGCTGATTCTTCCATTTCCTACATTATAACGTATATCCTTGGGTATAATAAACTTAACATTAAACCTTCCATTGACTACTTTTACATTCCCTTTATAGATAATATTTTTGAAACTGCGATAGGTATAAGGGCTGCTCTCATTACCCAGAGTCTTCAGATTCAGCATTTTGTCATACACAATAATGGTGGCACTACCATTAAAACCGGCAACTATCTCTCCTTGCCCGTTTCTGATGCTCCCACTCAACGTGTTGGTGCTCATTGCCTCCAGTGGCTGGGAATAACCATCTGCCTTAATGCCGTTTATCGAATCGGTTACAATTTTCAGCCCGGGGTACGATAACGGAAGAGCCGGATCACCCAACAAGGTAAAATTCATTTTGTAGGTATTGTTGCCGGTGCTGTTTTTTGTCTTCTGAATAATCGTTCCCAGCGCATAACGCTTTCCATCCTCGTCCGACCCAACTGCATAATCGAACAGATTTGTATTTATTGTCTCATTATCATTACTATACGCAATTCTCGTGGTGGTAAAAAGTGCTATTCCGCCTCCGTTTGGATTAAGGAATACCATTTCATACCAGTAGGACAATTGTAGTGGAGCCATGACCAGCGAGCTGTTCTGAGAAGTCCACGAACAAATTCCTTGATCTTTTCATCATCATTAATGATGACATCCAATGCAGCTAATTAGGCATGAAGTTGTTCAAACTTGGTAGTGTACTTTTCAGCATTGAATCCTTCCATCCTCAACCCATGGAGCTTGTCCTTGACCTCGTCGATAGCTTCAGTCTTGTCCACAATAAATCTTGTGGTGATGAGCTTGTAAACTTGTTCAGCTGTAGTGCATTTTCTAATGTGGAAATACTGTGATG
>JBDHYT010000105.1:0-7980 GCA_039811485.1 Marinilabiliaceae bacterium
GCATGCTCCAGCTCATTTTCCAGGGTGCCGTATTCCTGGATCAGCTTCAAGGCGGTCTTTTCCCCTATCCCGGCGACGTAACCCTTATTACATGGCGTTATGTGCTCACTCCCAACTGTATAGAGCTTACCGGCAGAAATGGGAATCAGTTGATAATGGCTCCAGGCGAGCATGCCTACCTCGATTATCCGCAATACAAAGGTGATTTGCCCGAGTTCAACAACTGGGGAATGCCCACCACCACACTTCAGCAGAGTTATAAGTTAGACCCGGGCTATGGTTTGCCTATTGGCGAACAGGCACATATACAGGGTGTTATGGCTACCTTGTGGGGCGAAGCAATAAAAGATGTCAACAGATTGTGTTACATGACCTTCCCGCGTGCCATTGCCATTGCAGAAGCAGGATGGACCCGTATGGAGAGCCGCAATTGGGAGTCGTTTGTGCAAAGGCTCTATCCGAACCTTGATAACCTGGCAAAGCGTGGAGTGTCGTATCGTGTTCCGTTTGAGGTTGTAAGCCGTGACAACCAATAATAAGGCACTATTTTTGTGTACTCTCTTTGGTTAAACGTTTTTGCTTTCATATTTTTGTATAGTTAACCATATCCGATAAACAGATTTCAGTGCAGCAGATATTAGATTCACTCAACCCGGCACAGCGTGATGCCGTAATTAATACCGACGGACCGGCACTTGTTATTGCTGGTGCAGGTTCGGGAAAGACACGGGTTTTAACCATGCGGATAGCCAATCTGCTGAATCACGACATTAAGCCGTGGCGTGTTCTTGCCCTTACCTTTACCAATAAGGCTGCACGCGAGATGAAAGAGCGTATTGCATCAGTAGTAGGGCAGCAGAAGGCGTCGCAACTATGGATGGGGACTTTTCACTCTGTTTTTTCAAAGATTTTGCGCCTCGAGGCGGCTCATCTTGGATTTCCTGCCTCCTATACCATATACGATTCGCAAGATTCAAAAAATATGGTTAAGAGCATTATCAAGAGTATGAAACTCAACGATAAAGAGTATAAACCCGGTGATGTGTTGAGTGCCATATCGTCGGCCAAAAACAACCTTGTGACGGCATCGGCCTATGCCCGTAATACCGAATTACTGGCAAATGATAAAGCCGCACGCCGCCCTGCCATTCATGAGATTTATGCACGCTACTCCAGGGAGTGTTTCAAGTCGGGGGTGATGGATTTCGACGATTTGCTGCTCAATACCAATATCTTATTCAATAACTTCCCCGATGTTCTGAAAAAATATCAGAACCAGTTCGACTATATCCTTGTAGATGAGTATCAGGATACCAACTACGCCCAGTATCTGATTGTTAAGAAACTTGCCGAGCTTCATAAAAATGTCTGTGTTGTGGGCGATGATGCCCAGAGTATTTATAGTTTTAGGGGTGCCAAGATTGAGAATATCCTCAATTTCAGAAATGATTACCCCGGTTATAGACTTTTTAAGCTGGAGCAAAACTACCGTTCGACGCAAACCATCGTTGAGGCCGCCAATAGCGTTATTGCAAAAAATACAGACCAGATAAAGAAAAAAGTTTATTCCAAAAATGCCGAGGGCGATAAGATAAATGTTATTAAAGCCCAGTCGGATCTGGAAGAGGCACTGATAGTTGTGAAGGATATTGTGCGGCGCAAGGCAATGGAGCAGTACGACTATAAGGATTTTGCCATTCTTTACCGTACCAACGCACAGTCGAGAGCCTTCGAGGAATCATTGCGTAAACAGATGATTCCCTATAAGATATATGGCGGTTTGGCCTTCTATCAGCGCAAAGAGATTAAGGATATTCTTGCCTACATCAGGGTAGTGGTTAACCCACACGACAGGGAGTCGCTTAAGCGGATAATAAATTTCCCGACACGCGGTATAGGACAAACTACCATCGATAAAGTAGAGGCTTATGCCGATGCTGCCGGACGAAGCCTGTGGGAGGTGATGACTCACCCCATGATTGCACAGTCGGGCATAGCACCTGCCACCCTGAAAAAACTTAATGGATTTATCACGCTCATCAGCGGTTTCAAGGCACAGACAGAGACTCTCAATGCATACGAATTTACCGCTGAAGTGGTGTCGAAAAGTGGATTGATGAAGGAGTTTGCTGACGATAAGTCGGCCGAGGGCGAAAGCAGGACTGAGAATATCAACGAGCTGTTGGGCAGCATAAAGGAGTATGCCGAACAACGCCGTGAACAAGGGCTGCCTGACTCAATTACCGGATTTATCGAAGAGGTGTCGTTGCTTACCGATATGGATAACGAAAAGCCTGAAGAGCGTAATACGGTAACATTAATGACAATACATGCAAGCAAAGGATTGGAATTTAAAAACGTGTATGTGGTTGGTGTCGAGGAGGATTTGTTTCCCTCGTCGCGAAGCATCGGCGACGAACGGGCCATCGAAGAGGAGCGCCGCCTCTTTTACGTGGCGTTGACCCGCGCCGAACATCATGCTACCATATCGCATGCTAGGATGAGATATAAATTTGGTGAGCTCTCATTTTCGCGGCCAAGCAGGTTTATCGGCGAGTTGGATAAGGCATTTACCAATACTCCCGAGCAGGATGTGCCCGAAGTTACCCCGGAGCGGAGCCAAAGGCAGTCGTCTTTTCAGAGGCAGCAGCCCGGCACCGGGTTCGACAGAGGTTCCAGACATACATTTTCATCCGAAGCACTTTCGGGCAAAAAACCGCCTGTGTCATTGAATTTCAACCAGTCGGCAGGCGATATATCGGTGGGCGACAGTGTGATGCACGAACGGTTTGGTACAGGTAAAGTCCTTTCGATTGAAGGAGTAATGCCCGATACCAAAATAACCGTTGAATTTCAAAATAGCGGAACCAAACAATTGCTGATGAAATTTGCCAAACTGAAAGTTTTAAAGTAATTTTGTTGCGGAATTGTATTGACTTGAGAGCCAACTATTTTCCCATCACAAAAACTTTGGATTTTTTATCTTGCAATATCAACGAACTATTATTGCAATAGGCTCATTAATAACAACATAACAGCTTAACAGCATACATTAATGGATTATAATTCAACCCGACAGAGACTTGTTCTTCCGGAGTATGGACGCCATATACACAATATGGTGGCTCATGCAGTAACTATTGAGGACAAAGAGGAGCGTACACGATGTGCCAAAAGCATCATCAGCATAATGGGTAATCTTTTTCCCTATCTTCGCGATTATGCCGACTTTAAACATAAATTGTGGGATCACCTGGCAATAATGTCCGATTACAAACTCGATATTGACTTTCCATGTGAGATAACCGAGCAGTCGGTGCTTAGCCAAAAACCGGAGAGGCTGCCATATAAAAACAGCAATATGAGGTTTCTGCACTACGGGCATATTGTGGAAGAGCTTATTGAGAAAGCGATTGCTTTGGAGGACGAGACTGAACGACAGCAGCTTATCAGTCTTATAGCCAATCACATGAAGAAGTCGTTGATGATATGGAATAAAGATTCGGTTACCGACGACAGAATATTGAACGACATCAGAATAATGTCAGGAGGCAGGCTTAAGGCTGCAGACAACTTTAAGACGGCCGATTTCAATGAGGGTGGCTATTCGGCCTCTTCGCAGAACCTCAAAAACAAGAAGCGCGCATATATCAACAAGAGTTACGAGCGCCGCAACCATCCGCATCATAAAAGTAATAAATAATAAACTGAAGTCGAAATGAGCCAATTCATTATCGAAGGCGGCCATCGCCTTAGTGGGGAGATTGTGCCCCAGGGTGCTAAAAACGAGGCGCTTCAAGTGTTGTGCGCCCCATTGCTCACCAAAGATGAAGTGACCATTAATAATATTCCCGACATTGTTGATGTCAACAACCTTATCGACCTGCTGGAGAAGATGGGTGTAGAGGTTCGGCGCATCGACCGTCATACCTGTTCTTTCAAGGCCGCAAATGTGAACCTTGAATATATGCAGAGCGAAGATTTTAAAAAACGCGCTTCATCACTACGTGGATCAACAATGATAATGGGACCTTTGCTGGCACGTTATGGCAAAGCATACTTCCCTAAGCCGGGAGGCGACAAGATTGGACGCCGAAGGCTGGATACCCATTTCTATGGGTTTCAAAAACTCGGTGCCAAGTTTCATTTCGATTCTGATGAGATTTTTTATACTGTAGAGGCGCACGACATGAAGGGCGTTTATATGCTCCTTGATGAGGCCTCGGTGACAGGTACTGCCAATATTTTGATGGCAGCAGTGCTTACGCCTGGCACAACTACCATATATAATGCAGCCTGCGAACCATATCTTCAGCAGCTAAGCAAAATGCTTACAGCGATGGGTGCAAAAATCAGCGGGATTGGCTCCAATCTGTTGACCATCGAAGGAGTTACCGAGCTTGGTGGTTGCAGCCATACCATTTTGCCCGACATGATTGAGGTGGGCTCGTTTATAGGCATGGCAGCAATGACCGGTAGCGATATTACCATTAAAAATGCCGGAATAGAGCATCTCGGCATAATCCCTCTGGCTTTTGAGCGTATGGGAATCAGAATGGAGTTTATTGGTGACGATATTCATATCCCTGCCCAGGAGTCCTACGGTATCGAGTCGTTTATCGACGGGTCGATAATGACCATTGCCGATGCTCCATGGCCCGGGCTCACCCCCGACCTGCTCAGCGTATTTCTGGTGGTGGCAACACAGTCCAAAGGAAGCGTTCTGATTCATCAGAAAATGTTTGAGAGCCGGCTTTTCTTCGTTGATAAACTTATAGATATGGGTGCGAAAATTATATTGTGCGATCCGCACCGCGCCACAGTTATTGGCCTGAATCGCGAAACATGCCTGCGCGGCACGGTGATGACGTCGCCCGACATACGCGCCGGAGTGGCACTGCTTATAGCATCGCTATCGGCAAGCGGCACCAGTGTGATTCATAATATTGAACAGATTGACAGGGGATATCAGAACATAGATAAACGCCTGACTGCCTTGGGAGCACGAATAAAACGTGTTGATTGACACAGAATAGTATTTTGCCTGAAGGGTGAAAACCAATTGTCTCCTGTTTGGGGTATAGCATATTAAGACATTGAGTGAATTGTATTTACTCGATGTCTTATTTGTTTATATGGTTTTGGTTGAGGTTTTTCGACATTTCAGGGGTTGAAATGGGTTTGAAAAGATGAAAAATGGTGGTCGGATAATTAATTTCCGACATCAACAAATTACCATTAGTCAAAAATGAAATTTGGTGCGAATGGCCTGTCTTGGAGTTTTTGAAGTGCACAACGCAGACCCAAAATAGAAAATTATTGCTTAATAATGGCAAAATACTTAACGAAAAGAATAAATTAATGTTAAATGTTTGAATTTTGCAACGTTTTGGTTTGTTTTGTAAGTTGTTAAAGATGAGTGTGTTGGCGTGAATCGTCTTTCAATATAGCAACTAATTTTACATTTCAAAACAAATTTTGGGTGAATTTCAATGTTTTACAGCATATCTTTGCAGAATCAAAATTATGCCATCAACAAAAGAGTTCTGTTCATATAAAAAATAAAATTTGAATTGAAAATATACAGAACTTTGTGGCAGAATAAAAATCAAAGCTATGTTGAAATTAAAGTATTGCTTAACGATTGCTCTGTTCTTTGCAATTGTATTATCGTCGGCAACAGATGATTTTAACGCTAAGGAGAGTGGATTAATTGATTCGGTACCCGGCATTATCACCGAGCTTATAGATGGTACTCCATTTAATGCCGACTCCCTGAAAGGCAAAATGGTGGTGTTCAACTTCTGGGCCTCTTACCATGCTACATCCCGTATGAACAACTATCAATTGGTAGAATTGGCAAACACCTATAAAAACGAGTCTTTCTACAATGCCAATGGATTGGAGGTTGTTAGTATCTCTTTCGACAGATTCAAATCGCCGCTTAAGAGGGCCATCGAAATCGACGGAACCGGGTCGTTTTACCATATCTGCGACTATCAGGGCGATCACTCATCGCTGGCCAAGAGTTTCGATATCTCCAAGCCCGTCAATATTCTTGTTGATGGCAATGGTAAAATTGTGGCTCGGGGTTTTGAGCTGAATGAAATTGAATCGACGCTCAAACTGCTGGCAAAAAACTAAAAAAGTATTAGTTTTGAAAGAAAAAAACATGAGAACCATATTCACTCTTTTTGTTTCGTTATTTATCCTCGCTAATGGTGCTTTTGCCGGCGAGCCGGTATTGGGTCTTGAGGTGGGCAATAAAGCCCCCGAAATTGAGATGAAAAATCCTGATGGCAAAATTATCAAACTCTCCGACCTGAAGGGACATGTTGTGCTTATCGACTTTTGGGCGTCGTGGTGCGGCCCGTGCCGGCACGAGAATCCGAATCTGGTGAGTGCCTACAAAAGCTATAAGGACAAAAAGTTTAAGTCGGGTGATGGTTTTCTAATCCTTAGTGTTTCGCTCGACATTAAAAATGATGCATGGGTCAAGGCCATCGCCGACGACAATTTGATTTGGCCATACCATGTGAGCGATCTGGCAGGTTGGAAAAGCCAGCCGGCAGCACTATACAATGTGAAAGGAATCCCGGCCAGCTTTCTTGTTGATGCCGATGGCATAATCATTGCCAAAAACCTTAGGGGCGAAAGACTGACAACAACTCTTGAGTCATTGGTGTTGTAATTCTGTTTTAAGACAAATATTGACAAGGACGGCTATTTTGGCTGTCCTTGTCTGTTTTTATCTGCCAAAATGTCGTTGGTTTTACTTTGGCAAAGAAATTGAACACTAAGAGATGAGGCTCTGTGTGCCTTATTAAAAGTTGAATAACAATACAATATATAACTGAAAATGGTGAAAAATAAATCAGAAAACCTTCCTGAGCAGGAGATTAATGAAGCTGTAAACCAGGAGATTGTCGATAATGAGATCACTAATGGAGTAGAGACCGAAGCCGCAGGGCAGGAGCAGGATAGCAAATGCAGTGAGACCGAGACTCTGAGAAATACCGTTAACGAACTGAATGATAAATACCTTCGTCTTAGTGCCGAATTTGATAATTATCGTAAGCGCACCCTGAAAGAGAAGATGGAACTGATCAAAACTGGCGGCGAGGGTGTTCTGCTTGGCATTCTGCCTGTGGTTGACGATTTTGAGAGAGCTCTGAAGCATATTGGCGAATCGGATAATGTGGAGGCTCTTCGTCAAGGTGTAGATTTGATTTACAATAAGTTCAAGGAGTTTCTGGTTCAAAAGGGCGTTGTAGAGATTGAGGCCATCAACCAGGAGTTCAACACCGATGTTCACGAGGCTGTAACCAATATCCCGGCTCCATCGCCCGATATGAAAGGAAAGATATTGGACTGTATCGAAAAAGGATATATGCTCAACGATAAGGTTATAAGATTCTCAAAAGTTATCGTTTGCGAATAAAAGATATCAACTATGTCAAAAAGAGATTACTACGAAATACTTGAGGTTGCCAAAACAGCGACAGCCGAAGAGATAAAAAAGGCTTACCGCAAGAAGGCAATCCAATATCACCCCGATAAAAATCCGGGCGACAAAGCAGCCGAAGAGAAGTTTAAAGAGGCTGCCGAAGCCTATGAGGTGTTGTCGAATGCCGAGAAAAAGCAGCGATATGACCAGTATGGCCATGCAGGCGTAGGTGGAGCCGGCGGATTTGGTGGTGGAGGTATGTCGATGGATGATATATTTTCGCACTTTGGCGATATCTTTTCCGGTGGCTTTGGCGGTTTCGGTGGCTTTGGTGGCTTTGGTGGGTCGTCGCGCGGACAGAGGGTCAACAAAGGTTCCGACCTGAGAGTGAAGGTAAAGCTCGACCTCCAGGAGGTTGCCAATGGTGCCGAGAAAAAGATAAAAGTGAAGAAGATGGTGGCCTGTAAGCACTGTAGTGGCACAGGAGCCGAAAAAGGTTCGGGATTCAGTATCTGTAACACATGTCACGGTAG
>JBDHYT010000106.1:0-7967 GCA_039811485.1 Marinilabiliaceae bacterium
GGCGAAAAAGAGCGTAACAAAGTTCAACACCACCGCCGACAGCCGGCTGGATAAAGAGACTGCCAACCGGGCAATAGGGCTAAACGATTCGACATTTGTGGTGGGCACATTAAACGACGGCATATACGCTTTGAGTAAAAGCGGTTCGATGCTTTGGCATATCAACCACAACAACGGCCTGTATAACAACACAATACTCGGTTTGCACAAGGATCGCAACAATAATCTCTGGGCCGCCCTCGACAATGGAATAGCATATATCCGTACCAACTCAAAACTCAAAGTCTATATTCCGTCAAAGGTTCATATTGGCATGGTAGAAGATATACTACTGAAGAACAACAACATATATATTGCATCCAATCAAGGTGTTTACCTCTATTCAGGTAACAACGATACACTAAACCCGGTGGACGGCATAAATATGCAGACATGGTTCATTAGGAACTTCGACAATCAGATTATCTCAGGCAACAATGCAGGAACACTCTTTATTGAAGGGAACCGGAAAATAGATATTCCCGGCGCAAGCACCGGAGGCACCGATATAAAACCGGTGAGAATTAACAATGTGGATATACTTCTTGAATCGACATATACAGCACTTCAGGTATATCTGAAAAACAAAAATGGCAACTGGGAATACACACATAAAGTAGGCAACTTCTTCGACCTTATATACCAGATAGAGCAGGATCATGCCGGTAATATTTGGGCAAGCCACATGTACAGAGGTATTTACAAACTTACACTCAACGAACAGCTGACCAGTGTGGAGAGCCGGCAGTTCTACCAGAGACTCGACAGCACCACAAATGCAGTAAAACCAATACGGGTGATGAAATTGAGAGGCCGCGTGATTTTTACAAATGGCAGCAAGTTTTACACCTACAACGACATGGAGCAAAAAATAACAGAATACCGAATGCTAAATGAAGAACTACCTGGTCTGGCCGACACAAGAGATATTGTAACAATAAACGATACACTTTTCTGGTTTTTACGTCCAAGCGAATATACCCTTGTATCCTACACAAAATCAAAATATTCTATTGCCGACAATATTCCATTCAGTGCCTTAACCAACCCACCAAACACAGGAAGGGGAAATATTATTTCCGATGGTCATACTTCATATTTTGGCTTGAATGGAGGAGTGGGACGATACGAACACAATATGTCCGCTAAGCATAACACTCCTGAGTTACGGGTATTAAAAATGTGGAGTCTCAACAGAAAAACATCAGTGGCAGAAATAGTTGATATAGAAGAAACCACAGAACTCCGATACTCAAACAATAGTGTTACGGTTGAATTTCAGTATCCCGATTTCACCCAAAAAGGAATCAGGATTTTATGCTTCCTTCAGAATTACGACTCCCAATGGACTGAAACATCAGAAAACCGGACAATTGAATATTCCAACCTTCCGGCCGGCAACTATATACTTGATGCCAAAGCCATTGATGATGCAGGCTCTACTCTGTCGGATGTCTCAATAAGTTTCAGAATAAAAAAACCATGGTACAAGACAAACCTGGCACTACTACTTTACATCATTACCATACTTTTACTAACCCACTGTGGAGTAAAGATTTACATAAACACGACACTTAATAAAAAAAGAAAACTGTTTGAACAACAGGAGAAAGAACGTTTATCAAAAATAGAAAAACAGGAAAAAACGATTGCTCTTCTTAAGGCCGAAAAGCTTGAAGACGAATTAATATTTAAGAGTAAAGAGTTAGCCAACGCATCATTGATGCTAATCAATCAGGAGAAAATATTAAACACCCTGAAAAATGAAATCAGCAATTACATCTTCAGCAATAAGATACCTAAAACACAAGGGAACACACTGATAAGAATGATCGATATGAACATACTTGGCGAAGATGAGTGGCGGGTTTTCCAGGAGAATTTTGATCTGATACATAAGAACTTTTTCCACAAACTGACCGAAACCTACCCATCTCTCACCTCCAGCGACTTGAGAATGTGTGCCTTGTTACGGCTAAACTATTCTTCGAAAGAGATAGCACAAATGCTGAATCTCAGCCCCAGGGGAGTTGAGGCTGCCCGTTACCGGCTGAGAAAAAAGCTTAATCTAAGCGAAGATGAGAATCTCAACACCCACATTATTAACTTCAAGTAAACATATTCGCAGCCTACAAGCAAAAAATATCAATTTCAAAATCAATAACTTAACCATTCTTGCAGTGGTTTTGCAGTACATTGTAAAAATACGTTTAATTTCGTAAAGTATATTTAAAGAGGCATAAAAGTTTACTTTGGAAAATTGTGCTTGTAATTTGGATGTTGTAAATCACTAATTAAAAACACAGATCCAATGAAAGTAAAAGTCAGATTAATTATCGGCATTTTACTCCTTCCATTGTTGCTTAGCGCACAGACACATATCACAGTGTCGGGAGTAGTAACTGAGAAATCAACAGGAGAACCTTTAATCGGAGTTAATATTGTGATTAAAGGAACTCTTTTGGGCACTGTATCGGATACCGGAGGCAAGTATATGCTAACCAGCGTCCCGATGGATGCCACACTTGTTTTCAGCAATATAGGCATGAAAACAATAGAAGAACCGGTTAATGGACGAAGCACAATAAATGTTGTTTTGGCAGAAGATGTACGTTCGATTGAGGATGTGGTTGTTATTGGATATGGCAGTGCAAAAAAACGCGACCTCACCGGTTCCATCTTTAGTGTTAAGGCAAGTGATATTGCCGACCGCCCATCATCCAACATTCTCTCTTCGGTGCAGGGGAGAGTAGCCGGAGTACAGGTGGTAAACTCAGGTCGTGCAGGTCAGGATCCGGAAATAAGAATCAGAGGAACAAATTCAATCAATGGATACTCACCATTATATGTGGTTGACGGTTTGTTTTCCGACAATATCAACTTTTTAAATCCGGCCGACATCGAATCAATGGAGATACTGAAAGACCCTTCATCACTGGCTATTTTTGGTGTGAGAGGCGCAAATGGTGTAATAATAATCAACACTAAAAAAGCCTCCAAAGGCCAGACGTTGGTAAATATCAATTCGTCAATAGGCTTTAAAGAGGTGGTTGACAAAATGCCCATGGCCAATGCAGCACAGTTTCGCGAACTTTATGATGAACAGCGAATTAACCAGGGATTAGGTAAATTCGATTACACCAATTGGCAGGCCAACACCGACTGGCAGGATGAGATATTCCAACGCGGGTTGTTAACCAACAACAATGTCAGCATCACAGGTGCGAGCGAAAAAAACCGTTTCTACCTCGGAGTAGGTCATACTTCGGAGCAAGGAAATATTATTCACGAAAAATATTCGCGGTTAACATTTAATTTCAACAGCGAATATAGCGTTACTAAAGCATTAAGGTTTGGCTATCAAGTAAATGCATCGAGAGCAAAACCTACCGATGCCAAAGGAGTTTCCTCAGCCATCAAAGCAGCACCGATATCGCCGGTTTATCACTCATCAGGTTTGCTACACACACTCCCCGATTTTCAAAGGGCTCAGGTGTGGAATCCACTCATCGAGATTGAAACAAAAGCCAATCACAGCTTAAATACACTCAACAGGGTGGCCGGAAATGTATATGGCGAGGTTGATTTTCTATCTGATTTAAAATTCAAAACCACCTTTTCGCTCGACTATACGGTTGATGAGAGCCGGGCGTTGAATCCTATTATCCGCGTATATAATCCGGATATAGCAGGAAGTGAAAACCTGACTACAAGCGAAACTGTATCCCAGTCCAAATCGACTCAAACAGTTGCCCAGTCGGACTATATACTCACATACAGCCACAATTTTGAAGGCCACAGCCTGACGGCTACTGCTGGATTGACTACCAATTTTATTGAATACTCGGCACTTAATGGTGCAAGGAGCCAGAATCTGGAAGATATCATATTTTCGGTCCCAAGCAACAATACCGATAAATGGTGGATATCGTCAATCGACCCAAAATCATCAACCAACGGCAGCAGCCAGTACCGCAAATTTACTATGTCGTATCTGTTCAGGACTTTATACAGTTTCAACAATAAATATCTGTTCAACGCCTCATTCAGACGTGATGGTGCGTCGGTATTCAAATCGGTAGGCAATACCTGGGATAATTTTTATTCGTTTGGAGCCGGTTGGGTAATATCAGAAGAGGATTTTATGAAAAACCAGGAACTGATAAGCTACCTGAAGTTAAAAGGCTCATGGGGAGTTCTGGGTAGCCAGAATACCGGAGGATACAACTATCCTACCTACCCCAGACTCAACAGTTCGGGTAGTGCAGTGTTTGGCGACAATATAATTACTGGTTACTCAATTCAATACCTGCCACAAAACCTGTCGTGGGAGAAGACTCACGCCTGGGAGGCCGGCATTGAGATGAATTTACTTGACAATCGTCTGCACATTGAGCCGGTTTATTACAACAAACGTACTAAAGATATTATAGTAATGCTGGCAGGATTTTCGGGTGCCAAAAACTCTCTCGAAAATTTAGGCGAGATTGAAAATAAAGGCTGGGAGTTAACCGCATCCTGGAATGACAAGATTGCAAATAGCGGCTTCACTTACTCTGTGGCAGCCAACCTTACCACAATCGACAATAAGGTAATCTCGCTTGGTAGAGGTCCCGAAGATGCAGTTTATGCCGCCAATGGCATTGCCCGTTCGCTCGAGGGGTATCCGGTTGGCCACTTCTTCGGCTATAAAGTTGTTGGTGTTTATCAAAACAAACAAGACGTAAAGACCTATATGCCCAATAAAGTAGGAAGCGTGGCTCCTGGCGACCTTAAGTTTGCCGACATAAATGGCGATGGAGAAATAACCCAGGCCGACCGTACAATGATAGGTAATCCCACCCCTGATTTCACTTATGGATTCAATATTAATCTGGGATACAAAAACTTTGATGTTTCGGTTGATATGATGGGTGTTTATGGCAATGAGATATACCGTACATGGGACGACCCAACTTATGCCCAACTCAACTATCTGACAAAGCGGATGAATCGCTGGCACGGAGAGGGCACATCCAACTGGGAGCCTATTCTGAATCCGGCACGTTCAATCAACATGGTTAACTCAAGTTATTTTATTGAAGATGGAAGTTTCTTCAGACTCAGAAACATACAGATTGGATACTCATTTAAGTCACAATTTTTAAAACAGATTCACCTACAGTCGTTACGTCTTTATGCCAATGCCCAGAACCTGAAAACATGGACCCGCAACACAGGTTATACACCTGAAATTGGAGGCTCGGCACTTGCTTTTGGCATCGACAATGGTACTTATCCAATGCCGGCAATATATTCGTTCGGAGTAAACTTAACTTTCTAAAAAAGAATGAATCATGAAAAATAAAAATATAATAAGATGGATTTCATCCATAGCAATATTTACCCTTCTGCTCACAGCCTGTAGCGACCTTCTGGATCAGCAGCCACAAGGTGAGTGGGTTGCAGGCGATGAAGGCCAGGGCGGCTCATTCCAATCGGACATCTTTTCGCTATATGCAAAATTACGTGGATACCATGTAACTTCAGGCACAACGGCTCTGGCAATACACTGTTTCCGGTCGGAAGACGCAGAGAAAGGAAGCACGGCCTCCGATGGTGCCGCTCATGGCAAAATGTTTGACGATTTTGAATATATCGCCACCAATGGTTTGATTTCATCATACTGGACCTCCAATTACGAAATAATTATTTTAGCCAATAAAGTATTGGATGATATTGCTACGGCCGAAAAGGAAAAGGGAAATTTGTCGGAAGGAGACCTCCTGAACAAGTCGGAGGCACATTTTTTCAGAGCATTTGCCTTCTTTAATTTAGTACGCGCATTTGGTGATGTTCCAAAGATTGATTTCAAAATTAAAAATGCAGAAGAGGCAAACATACCCAAATCTCCTGCCACAGAAATTTATGCACTGATAGATTCCGACCTTTCGGCAGCTGAGGAACATCTGCCCAAAGTATGGTCGCCGGTCTATGTAGGCCGCATAACATGGGGTGCAGCACGTGCGCTTCATGCGCGGACATATATGATGCGCAACAATTGGCAGAAAATGTACGATGCAGCAAATGACGTGGTTACATCAGGTATATATAATCTGAATACTCCTTATGATAAAATATTCCGGGAGTCAGGAGAAAACAGCAGCGAATCGGTTCTTGAACTGCAATGCACTGCCACTGCATCACAACCCGGCTCCAACGATATTGGCAGCCAGTTTGCACAGGTACAGGGTGTAAGAGGAGCCGGTGAGTGGAATCTCGGTTGGGGATGGCACACGCCAACACAAGAACTTGCAAATGCTTTTGAACCCAATGACCCACGAAAGGATGAAACTTTGCTCTATTTTATAAAAACAGGTGGCGATCCGGCTTCAATACCCGCCAATAAACCATGGGGCGAAAAACCAATATCGAATGCCGATGTAGTAAACAAATATTATAACAAAAAAGCATATACCGATCCGGCACTTAGGGCTACCTATTCGAAAGGTGGATTTTGGTATAACATTAGGCTTATTCGTTATTCTGATGTTGTACTTATGGCTGCCGAGGCTGCAAATGAGCTGGGAAAGACTGGCGAGGCAATGGAATATCTCGAATTGGTACGCAACAGGGCACGGGCAGGCAACAACGCCATTTTACCCAAAATAACCACTTCAAACCAAAACGATATGCGTAATGCAATCCGCCATGAACGAAGGGTTGAACTAGGCATGGAGTTCGACAGATTCTACGACCTGGTGCGCTGGGGTATTGCAAAAGATGTACTGCACTCTGCAGGTAAAACCAACTATCAGGATAAGCATGAGCTTCTTCCAATACCCCAAAATGAGATTGATAAATCAAATGGAGTATTGAAACAGAATCCCAATTACTAAAAGCAATAACCATGAAAAAGAGAATATATTTATCATTAGTAGCAATAAGCATGATGTTGGCCTCCTGTTTTCAGGATTTGGATCAAAACTCGCCTTTTGATTTTCCTCCACAGCCAACTCCCCCACCTATAGGAGCTGATGGTCAGATGTTTTATATGTCGTTCGATACCGACTTGGAAGATTATCAAAGTTTAATGGAAGCTTCGAAAGTTGGAAATCCTGGTTTTGCCGATGGTAAAAAAGGCAAGGCTTATGCCGGAGCAAAAGATAGTTATCTCACTTTCAGTGTTTCGAGTCTCGCCACCCAATTGGGTAGCGAAATGACATTTTGCTTTTGGTATAAAGTAAATGCGAATCCCGACAGAGCCGGCATCCTTACAATAGGTCCCAAAACCGATGGTGCCGGACCGGGTGCTCAGAACAACCGCACTTCAGGTATCAGGCTTTTCAGAGAAAGTTCGGGCAGCAAGCAGCGCATAAAAGCTAATGTAGGCAATGGCACCGACGACTCGTGGGTTGATGGTGGCGCAAATGCAGATATCGACCCCGCTACGTCGGGCTGGAAACATATAGCCTTGGTTGTATCAACCGGTAAAACACGATTATATTTTGACGGCGTGGAAGTTGCTGCAGCCAATTTGTCAAAAATAAGCTGGAATGGCTGCGATATCATATCCATAGGTTCTGGAGCCCCCCGGTTTACAGAGTGGGGACACATGTCGGACAACAGCCTTATCGATGAGCTACGCATATTCAACAAGGCTCTTACTGAAACCGAAATTAAAAATGTAGCTTCCAAATAGTAAAAAATCTGAAGCCGGAGGTTTTACCTTCGGCTTCTTAACATTAACTGTTTTGAAACTCAAATACTTAATATGAGGAATAAAATATGATTAAAATATTATTTGAGCTCCTTTTTTTATCCGCTTTTCTATTATCTGCCACAGTATGTGTTGACAGCAGGAATAATCAGTCAAACGAAACGGAGAACCGTCCTTTAAAGTTTTCTTCGGACGAAGAAATGCTTGATTTCATTCAGAAAACACACTT
>JBDHYT010000107.1:0-7947 GCA_039811485.1 Marinilabiliaceae bacterium
ATCAATACCCAGCCGGTCCAAAGGTTCAAGCATGACATCGCAAGTATAAAAAGGCACAAATATTTTTGAATAGCTTTTAGCCATCAAAATATATTCAAATGCATTTCTTCCCGAATTAAGACTGACGGCATTCCGGTGATACTCTACCGAACGGGATAACTCCAGTTCAAAATATCCTCCTATCGACTTCATACAATCAAGTTTAGGGTAACACTACTTTTTCTCCAATCTTTTTAAGTTTGTGAGTTAGTACTTTAGCATAGTCATTCATGGATGGCCAAAACAGCAATGAGCTTTTCCGAAAGCTGATAGTGTTGGTTGCTCAACTCATTAATCTGCTTGCGCAGCTCAATATGATCTAAATAATATTGATGTTGCTTTGTGATAGGAAAATCCTTGTTGTAAAACTGCAACTCCTGCTCTTTTACCTTTATGTTGTTGTGAAATGCCTCTAATTCGTTGCGGTGCTTCATAATCATATCGATCATCGAAGCATCCAAGTCGCACGAATTTCTCAGCGTTATAAGTTCATCGTTCCTTTCGCAGAAAACCTGTATCTCACGGATAAAGTAATCGATGCGTTTTTTCCAAATCTTATATTCAAACACTAAATCGACCAATAAAATCTCACCCTTTATCATAGCATCAGAATTTAATTGTGCCCAATAGTCTATACAATTTACTCAAAACAAAGACAAAAAGCAACAATTATCCTTCATCTGACGGCAAACAACAATTTGCTTCTATCCGAACCCCAACCTTACGGAAAAACAAAAAGAGACCGCCCTACGGACAGTCTCTTTTTTTATCTTCACCAACAGTAGTGTCGGTTTATCGCCAGCCTCCGCCAAGGGCTTTATACAGGCTTACGCTATAGTTTAGTTGCTCAAGCCGGTCACCAACCCTGCCTAACTGAGCATTCAACAGGCTTTGCTGCGCAGTAAGCACTTCGGTATAAGTGGCCTCACCAGCCATCAGCAGTTGCTGGGTAAAATCTACTGCATTGGTAAGGGCAGTGATTTGCTCATTCCGCAAGGTGTCTTTACCCAATGCGGCATGATAGCCGAAAAGAATATCCGAGACCTCCTGACCTGCTACAATAAGCGAGTTTTTGAAATTCAGGAGAGCCTCCTCCTGTTGGGCTCTGGCAATAAGAAGGTTGCCTTTAAGTTGCTTTTTGTAGAGCAATGGCTGTGTAAGCCCGCCTGCAATTGTGGCTGCAATATTTGCCGGATTGAAGAAATCGGCAAGTGTACCCGACGCATATCCCAAAGAGGCAGTACTCAGAATAAAAGAAGGATAGAGCCCGGCATTGGCTGCATTAGTCATCTCAAAGGCGGCACGTAATGATAGTTCGGCCTGTTTCACATCAGGACGTCGTGCCATCATCTGTGCAGGCACACCATGATTAAGTTTAGGTGCATCGCTTTGGGAGTCTATGGAAGAGCGGTTTACCGGGCCGGGGACGCGTCCCAGAAGAGCGCAGATAGCATTTTCCTGCTGCCGTATATTACTCTCGAGCACCGGCAAGGTAAGCTGTGTATTGAACAGCAAGGCCTTACTCTGTTCTACGGCAGCTCCGGTCACCTGACCTGCCTCTTTTAGAGCCTCCATGGTTTCGGTACTCTTCCTAAGCAGCTCTACCGTTTCTTTGGTGATACGCAACTGCTCGTCGAGAGCCATAAGGGCATAATAGCTGCGAGCCACTCCGGCAACCACATTGGTTTGAATTAAGTTGCGATACTCCTGACTGGCCAAAAACGAGGCATACTTAGCCTTTGTCTGACTGCTTAGTTTTCCCCAGAGATTTATTTCCCACGAGGCAGTGAAACCCAGTTGCAGCACGGGACTTGACGGGGTGTTGTATCCCAGCACCTTTGTGCCATCCTTACCCGAACTTATGCGTGTGGCATTACCCATTGCGCC
Source organism: Marinilabiliaceae bacterium (assembly GCA_039811485.1). Taxonomy (GTDB): domain Bacteria; phylum Bacteroidota; class Bacteroidia; order Bacteroidales; family Marinilabiliaceae; genus JAGPIS01. The sequence goes on from JBDHYT010000107.1 coordinate 1,927, forward strand.
TATACCCACATTAGGCAGATTGGCTCCACGTGCCATGCCGAATGCAGCCTCCGACTGTTTGATGCGGCTGAGGGCCACCTGAAGATTTATGTTATTGGAGAGTGCCTCCGATATTAAATCGCGAAGGGTGGCGTCGTTAAAATATTCACGCCATGGAATATCGGCAATAGTTGCAGTATCGGCAGCAACTGAGCCGGTAGTCCTGTAGAGGGCATTGGAGTCAATACCTGTAGCCGATATGCTATTGTTTATCTTGCAAGATACCATTACCAAAGGCACAAACAGTACTATGGCAATGAATCTTATACCTATCATATTAGTTTTCATCATCTTAATGTGTTTGGTTGATGTCGTTCAAATTGTCGTCGGTGGTCTGGATCTTATACTTACTCAAACGCTCATGCAGGCTCTGGAACATCATGAATAGAACCGGAATAACCATTACACCCACAATGGTACCTACCAACATACCTCCAATGGCTGAAATACCAATCGACTTATTACCTATTGCGCCTGCACCATGTGCTGTGGCCAGAGGCAGCAAACCAAAGATAAACGCAAACGAGGTCATCAGGATGGGGCGAAGACGAACCACGGCTCCGCTTATCGCCGCCTTGGTAATGCTCATACCGGCCTTACGACGCTGAAGGGCATACTCAACAATCAGAATGGCATTTTTGGCCAGAAGACCAATAAGCATAATAAGCGAAATCTGGACATATATATTATTCATAATACCACTTCCATTCATCAGTGAAAGGAATATGAAGATGAACACGCCGGCCAGACCAACAGGAAGCGAGAATATAACTGCCAGTGGAAGGATATAACTCTCGTAAAGTGCTGCCAACAAGAGATATACAAACACAATACAGAGTGCAAATATTATTGCAGTCTGGTTATTGCTATTGACCTCCTCACGCGATATACCTCCAAAATCGTAACTGTAGCCATCGGGGAGTTCAATCTCTTTTAGAGCCTGAATCACACTTCCGGAGTTATAGCCTTTGGGGAAATTGGGAATAATGGTTATACCCATCGATGTAAACAGGTTGAAGCGGGTAAGCGTCTGTGGTCCTGTAACATCCTTAACAGATATAAACTCGGTTATCGGCACCATTTTTCCGTTGGATGTCTTCACCGACAAACCGTTCAAATCCTCCAGTTTGGTACGATACTCAGGAGCAGCCTGCACCATAACCCTGAACTGCTTGCCATAAACGTTGAAGTTAGACACATACATACTTCCCACGTAGGCCTGCATTGCTGTCATAACCTCGGTGAGTGTGATGCCGGCATCCTTAATTTTTGCCACATTGGCTTCAATAAGTTTTTGAGGGAAGCGGGGGTCGAAGCTGTTCATCACCATCATCACCTCATCGCGCTGCTTCAACTTATCGACAAACTCAGATGTGATATTGAAAAACTTATTGATATCGCCTCCTGTCTTGTCCTGCATATTGAGTTCCACACCGCTACTCATACCGAATCCCTGAAGAGTTGGAGTTCCGAAGAACAGAAAACTTGCGGTGGGTATATGCTGGGTTTTCTGTTTCAGCATGGCTACCACATCGGCAGAGGTTATATCGCGTTCGTTCCATGGTTTCAGTTTTACAATCATCGAACCATAAGGACTACCCATACCGCTCATAAAGTTCAAGCCGGTTATGCTTGTAACGCTTTTTACAGTTGGTATTGATTTGGCAATAGCCACAGTTTCGTGCATTATACTATCGGTTCTTTCGAGCGATGCTCCGGGAGGCAGTGTAATCATACCCATCACAATACCACTATCTTCGGATGGCACAAAACCCACGGGCAGCATCTTCATCAAGCCTACCATTATCACTGTAAACAGCGTAATTATGCCAACAGTAATCCAACGATGGCTCTTTTTGCCCAAGAATTTAAGCGAGTTGCCATATTTGGTAGTCATGGCATGGAAGCCTATGTTGAAATATTTATAAAACCTCTTGAATATGCTCTTCTCCTTCATCTCCTCCTCATGCGATTTAAGGAAAAGAGCACAAAGAGCAGGGCTCAGAGTCAGTGCGTTGATTGCCGAAATCATAATGGCTATAGCCAGCGTAAGGCCAAACTGCTTGAAGAACACTCCACTGGTGCCACCAATAAAACTTACCGGAATAAACACAGCCGACATCACCAAAGTAATAGAGATAATGGCTGGCGCAATTTCGTGCAATGCCTGGAATGTTGCTTTACGGGGATCACTCTCACCTGCGTCCATGTGGGTGTGAACTGCTTCAACCACTACAATGGCATCGTCAACCACAATACCAATCGCCAGTACTAACGCAAATAGTGTCAATAGGTTGATGGAAAAACCGAATAGCAGCAGGAAGAAAAATGTACCAATGATGGCCACCGGAACCGCAATTGCAGGAATAAGAGTGGCTCTGAAGTTCTGCAGAAACACAAACACTACCAGAAACACAAGGATAAAGGCCTCAAACAGTGTTGAAAGTACCTTTGCAATTGAGGCATCCAAAAATGCGCTTGCATCCGATTCGTACTCATAAGCTATGCCCGGAGGGAATGACTCCGAGGCTTTTTGCAATTCGGCTTTCACCTCGTCGATAACCTCCTTGGCATTGGAGCCGGCAGTCTGGCTAACAGCAATAACAATGGTTGGATTGCCGTTGTTTTCCGAAACAACACTATAGTTCAACGACCCCAGCTCTACATTGGCCACATCCTTGAGTCTAAGAACCTGGGCTTTGTTTGACCTGATGATTATATTCCCAAACTCTTCGGGCGTTGACAGCCTGCCTGTGAACCGGAAGGCGTACTGAAATGTCTGATTACTGTTGGCTCCAAGTTCACCGGGTGCTGCCTCTATATTCTGGTCTCTCAAGGCACCAATTACCTCGGCAGGAGTGATTCCGTAAGAGGTCATCACATCAGGTTTCAGCCAGATGCGCATCGAATAGTCTTTGGCACCGTATGCTGCCGCTTCGCCCACTCCCGGCACACGCTTAATCTGTGGCAGGATGTTGATATTGGCATAGTTCTGAATAAACTGTGCGTCATAATCGGGATTGGTTGACGACACAGCAATCAATAGCAACTGGCTGTTCTGCTGTTTTCGCACAGTAACACCCGATTGTGTTACCTCAGACGGAAGCAGCGATGTGGCCTGAGCCACGCGATTCTGAACGTTAACGGTAGCAATATCGGGATTGATTCCCTGCTTAAAGAAAACCGTAACCTGAGCATTACCGCCATTGGTTGCCGAAGAGGTCATGTAAGTCATCCCCTCCACTCCATTGATTGATTCTTCCAACGGCACAATAACGCTTTTCAAAACGGCATCGGCACTTGCTCCGCTGTAAAAAGCCGATACCCTTACTGTGGGCGGGGCAATATTGGGATACTGCTCTATGGGCAGGGTAAAAATACCTATTAGCCCAAGCACAACAATGAGAATTGAAATTACGGTAGATAGTACCGGTCTTTCTATAAATGTTTTTAGCATTGCGCTATATTTTTTTATTTAACATTGATTTTCCTACCCTGTTTAAGGGTTGACACTCCATCGGTTATTATGCGGTCGCCAACGGTCAAGCCGCTTAGTACTGCATAACTCTGACCATCGGGTGTAGATTTTACGTCAATAACCTTTTGCACCGCAGAGTCACCTTGCAGTTTATACACAACAATTTTGTCCTGCTGGCTCATGGTTGCTTTTTGGGGAATCAGAAACACATCCTGCAATACACTGGGTATAACCACACTACCACTTGTTCCACTACGCAACAGTCCCTGTTTGTTGGGGAATGAAGCTCTAATATTTACACTACCCGACACAGCATCTACCACACCCGAAATCGTTTCTATGCGTCCGGATTCTTCATATTCCGCCCCATCGGCAAGCAATAATCTTACAGGTGGCATTTTCTTTATCTTTTCGGCCTGTGAACCACCCTCCCAACGACGCATAAAGTCAAGCAAATCCTTCTCATTAAGCGAGAAATAAGCTATAATCTGATTAGTATTGGCCACTGTTGTCAATATTGTTGAACTATTCACCAAACTTCCAAGCCTGTAGTTTACTGCACCCACTATTCCGTCAACAGGGCTGGTAACATTTGCAAAACCCATATTGGCCTTAGCCTGATCGAGAGCAGCCTTTGCCGAGGCTACCATATTTTCGTAGGTCTGAATTCGCACATGGCTGATAATGCCCTTTTCGGCAAGAGGACGCATCCGCTCAAGGTCGGTTTTTGCATTGTTATAGTTAGCAGTGGCTGTCTCAAGCTGCTGAACCGCTGTAGGCGAGCTAATGCGGAAGAGTGACTGACCTCGCTTGACAATAGTTCCCTCATCAACATACACTGCATCGATAAATCCTTCTACACGAGGTTTAATATCAATATCCTCCTGACCTTTCAATATGGCAGGGTATATTGAGTGCATCTCCACGTTTTGTTTCTCTACCGCAACCACAGGATAGTCATACTTCTGTTCGACAGGAGCAAGAGAGGCATTGCTTTTCTTGCATGATACAGCTATAATCAAAGCGATACCACCTATAAAAATACTCTTGTAACTCATAATCTGTTTATTTAGTTTATTGTTGATATTCATTTAATTATCTTAAGTCTAAGTTCAAATATTTATTGTGTTAGACCTGATTTTAGATATAACTTCATAGAAGACATCCATCTCTTCATTTGATATATCGCGAAGCAGCCTTTCAGAAACCTGAATCTCGAACTCCTGAATCTGATTTACCAACTGATTGCCCATATAGGTAACCTCAAGTATATTCCTTCGACGGTCGCTGGAATCAACTATCCGTCTTATCAACTGATCTTTTTCAAGCAAATCGACCATCCGGAGAATATACGATTTATCCTTGCCAAACATTTCGGCCAAATCCTGCTTTACCAGTGTGGCTTTGCAGTCGCGAACCATGCGCAGAAGATACAATTGCTCAAGGGTATAAGGTATCTCCTCCTGCTTCAGTATATTTCTCATTCACCGGCCAAACACATTCAGCAGTTGCGCAAGCGTTATTCCACTCGGTTTCATATTAGACGCCATGATTAAAAAAAAATAAATCCAAAATTAAACTGCATAGTTGATTATTACAACTAATTAAAAATAAAATAACAGAACTCAAGCAACATTTAACACTCATTCACACAGCAAAAACTCTAAAACCCATATCCAATTATCATAGTGTTAAATATTATTTGTAATTTTAGAATTGGTTATCAATACATAAGATGCAGCAGCACCAATAAATTATATCGTATGAAATCATTCCAGGCACATCTGCTATTTTTTGCCGTCAAAATCATTCTGTCTCTGTATGCGTTTGCATCTTCGGCTGCAAATAGCCCATTCACACCATTGATAATAAACCACACCACCCACAACTATAAGGGTGGAAACCAGAATTGGGCAGTGGCTCAGGGAGATAACGACATAATTTACATTGGCAATGATTATGGATTGCTTTCGTATGATGCCCGCAACTGGAAACTGCATCCTCTTCCGAACAACCTTTCGGTAAAATCTATCCTTGTGGACAGCAGCACAGGAGAAGAAAGAATATATGTGGGTTCATTTGAAGAGTTTGGATTCTTCACCCACAACAAGAGTAACACACTGAAATACCATTCGTTAACTCATCTGATAAAGAATTATTCGTTATACAACGACGAAGTATGGACAATTAACAAAAGTGGTAATCTGGTCTTCTTTCAAACCTTTTCGTCGTATTTCATTTTCGATGAAAAAGAGAATTCAATTACTTCCCACACTCCTTTTCCGGCACCGCTCTATTTTTTTAATGTCATCAACACCATTTATGCCCAATTCATCGATAGCGGTTTCAACTATTTCGACGGAAAAAATTTCAAAGCTCTGCTATCGAGAGAGCAATTAGGCGATGACAATGTGATAGCGGCAATACCATTAAATGAAGATATTTTGCTGATAACGTCAAAAAAAGGGATATACAGATATTCGCCGGCGAAAAAGAGCGTAACA
>JBDHYT010000108.1:0-7916 GCA_039811485.1 Marinilabiliaceae bacterium
TTAAACCATCTCTTCTTCCAATTCACCTTAAATACCACATCTCCCCGCGAATAGCCAAATACCCATTTACCATTCCGTGGTACATAGTTGACTATGTATGTGGCCGAGGTTGGATAAACATCGGCACCGGCTGGTTTTTTGCGGATGAAAAGCTTGGAAACCTCAGCCTTGTTGGAGGTATTTATTTGATAGGCTGCACTGATTATGGCAAGTGTTTCGGTATCAATATATAGCCTGCCACTGAAAAGAGGCTCGTCAATCTCCTTCTTCTGCTCAAATTCAAGCACATACACCAATCGATCGTTACTTCGGGTGACAGTAACCATCCGGTAGTTATATTTAAACATAACCTCTTCATCAATAATAAGATATGGATTTTTAGCCACGTCAAGCGATAAAGTGGCAACAGGCCCTCCCATCAGTTTAAAGGCCAGTGTGTCGAGCTTGGTATAATCATTACTTTTGCGTCCTTTGAGAAGCCGCACAAGGTCATCGCGGTCGTTCTGGTACGACTGTTTATACACTTCAACCACAGCTTCGGCCAGGGAGGCATAGCTTCTTCTGTTTTTAATGATTTCGCGGTAGAAAGCCGTCATAATCTCGGGTGCATCGGGATAGTTGTCTTTTTTACGTTTGATAACGGCTTTCAACAACAGGTAAGGATCGGTTGGAAAAACATTTATCTCACTTAAACTAACCGCCATAACATCGAGAGTTATTTTATTACGATCGGGCTTAAGGCTAGATATTGCCACTACCTTATCGCGATAACCCAGGAAAGAGATTCGAATAGACTTTCCAGCAAACTCTTCGGGCACTTTCAACGAAAAATCACCCTCTGAGTTAGATACGGTACCGATGGAAGTCCCGTCGATACTGATGGTGGCAAATGTCAATGCAGAACCAGATACAGAATCAGTGATTCGTCCTTTAATCTGGATAAAACTCTTCGAATCATCGTCATTTTCAAAGTCGAAAATAACTGCTGCGGAGACATGAACTACAACTATTTGCACAAAAAACAGTGTAATTATCATCCACAATTTTTTAGCCTGAATATTAATCAACGTTTTCATATCGTTTGTTTTAAGTTGTTACTCTGTTGCAAACTCATACTAAGGACAACAATTGGTGGTTTTTCCCCTATCCTGTTTCCTAAAAAACAGTAACCACCATATAAATATAGCATTAATTACTGACATTCAACAGTTTAATAATTAATAAAAAATCCTGAGTCATTATTGATAAGTATTTACTATTTTTATGTTTGTAATAAACTGAAATTAAAATGTAGTCATGAAGCATCATATCATCAGAGTCATTATAGTGTTAATGCTGGCCAACATTACCATAAAAGCCCAGGAGGCTTCCACTGTTTATGTGTTCAAGATTTTCAGGGAGATAGGCAGCACCAGCTGGGTACACACCCAGGAGGCGTTCAGGGAGGCCGAAGAGCTTAATGCACGCTGCATCATTCTGCACCTCAACACTTATGGCGGTCAGGTGGTTTTTGCCGATTCGATACGCACAAAGATACTCAACAGCCATATTCCGGTACATGTGTTTATCGACAATAATGCGGCATCGGCAGGTGCACTCATATCGATTGCGTGCGACAGCATATATATGCGTCCAGGAGCCAACATTGGTGCAGCAACGGTGGTAGATCAAAGCGGCCAGCAGATGCCCGACAAATACCAGTCGTACATGCGGTCAACGATAAGAGCCACAGCACAGGCAAAGGGGAAAAAGATGGTTGTTAAAGGCGGCGATACAACAAGGGTCTGGCGTCGCGACCCACACATTGCCGAAGCGATGGTAGATGCGTCGATATCGATACCCGGAGTTGTTGATTCGGCCAAGGTGCTCACCTTCACTGCCGAAGAGGCTATGGAACATGGTTATTGCGAAGGGATGGCCACAAGCCTTAAGGAGGTAATCGGAAAACTCGATATAGACAACTATGTTATTAAAGAGTATCAACCATCATTTTTCGATGGAGTGAAAGGTTTCCTTACAAGTCCCGTGTTGCAGGGAGTGCTGATACTCATCATAATAGGTGGCATATACTTCGAGCTACAGACTCCGGGAATCGGTTTCCCGCTACTTGCCGCCGCAGTGGCTGCAATACTATATTTTGCACCACTTTATATCGATGGAGTGGCAGAATACTGGGAGATACTGATGTTTATTGCCGGACTGATACTTCTTGCTTTAGAGATATTTGTGATACCAGGCTTCGGGGTTGCCGGAGTGCTGGGCATAGTATTTATTGTTGCCGGCTTAACCTTCAGTATGTTAGACAACGACTGGTTTGACTTTAGCGGCGTTGGCTCAGGAAAGTTAACACAGTCATTATCAATAGTATTTATAGGTCTCATTGGAGGTTTTGCGTTAATAGTTTATCTAAGCAAAAAGATGATGGAAAAAAAGACAGGTATGTTTGGCAAAGTTGCCCTACACACCACACAGGATGCAGAGTTGGGTTATGTGGGCGTTGACACATCCATCAACTCTATGGTAGGTCAAACGGGGAGAAGTATAACCGACCTCCGACCAGCAGGAAAAGTTGATATAGAAGGCGAACAATATGATGCCATTGCCGAGCACGGTTTTATTGGTGCAAAGGAGAACATAAGGATTGTGGGAGTATCATCGGGGCAATTGGTGGTGGTGCAGGCAAACGAATAACAGTTGGAAAAAGAGGCAACAATAAACCAAACATAACAATGAGTGGTTTATTGCTGCCAATCTAACTTATTGTTTAACAATCTCCACCCTGCGGTTTTTGGCCCTACCCTCTTCGGTGCTATTATCGGCCACAGGTTTTGTAGAGCCTAATCCCTTCGATTTCAGCCTGCTTGCTGCAATTCCCTTCGACACTACAGCACCCATCACAGCTTTTGCCCTATTTTCGGAAAGAGTTTGATTTGATGCATTACTTCCCACATTATCGGTATGACCATCAACACTAATTTTGAGATTAGGATTACTCTTCAACATCTCAACTATCTGACCAATAATATATTCAGATTCGGGTTTGATAACTGATTTTCCTGTTTCAAAGTTGATGTAAAGTGCCACAAACCCATCTCTCTGGATTGCCTCAAACAGCTCACCGGCCACCACCTCCTGTTTCATGGCTTCCATTTCAAGGATTTTAAGTGCGTAGGCTTCAACAGCATTTTCGGTACCTGCAAATGATGTCAGCTGCACCCAATACTCTTTTCCGTTACTTGAGAAATGATAAGTAGCCTCAATATCGGCATCTAATGCGCTTGTATTTTTATAAACCATTCTGCCGCCATTTTTTGATATGGCAAGTTCGTAGTTTTTTATTATCTTAAATGCACTCTTAGGCTTTGCACCACTATCTCCATTAAATCTATAATAGATATAAAAGAGGTTTCCATCCTTAGTTTCGGTCTTAGCCGCCGCAATTTTCAGCTGTAACTCATTGAAATTCTCATCACATGCCGCAATATAAAAATTATCAAGGCGCGAAAGAAGTGGATGGTCTTTGCAACCATCACTATCCAACTGTGCATATGACATACCAACACACACAAATACAAACATCAATAAAAATGCAGATCTTTTCATAACCAATGTTTAGTTCATTTTATAAAGTAAATTTATTGAAACATTGAGGACAAAATCAATATGTCAAAAAAATATTTCAATAAATTTCCTGTCGCTTCATGCCGGAACCCAACATTGGAGCAATCAAACAAAAAAAAGACCGGAAGCAGCATCCGGTCTCTCTACAGTTTACATGAAAAGAAATTACTTATGGTTTGAAAATTGCTTCATAAACTGCACTCTTTCAAACATATCGTTTCTGTTACTTTCGCTCCGGGCCATACAGCCTCTGAAATCATCTAACGAGGTATATCCTTTCTTGGTCATCCACTTTTCAATATCAGAGATGATAGTTGATGCAAATGCCGCACCATGCCTGTAAAGTGCCGACGTCAGCTGCATATTGTGTGCACCTGCCATAATCATTTTGATGGCTGTATCACCACTATGGATACCAGTTGATGCAGTGATTGGACATTCAACCTGCTTCGAAAGGATAGAGACCCAACGAAGAGTATGAGAGTAGTCGTGTTCAGTCGAATATACCGAACCGCCGGTATAATTACCACTCTCTATATCGAAATCGAAACCAGCAAACCGGTTAAACAACACAACTCCTTTGATACCTGTTTCAGAGAGTCGCTTAAAGAAAGACGCACCTGCCGCAAAATAGGGCGACACTTTTACAGCCAACGGCAACGAGGTGTGTTTTGAAACACTTTTCACAATGTCGAAATGCAGCTCTTCGACCTTTGAGGACGCAAGCCGGCTGTCGCTACCCAGCATCATGATATTCAGCTCTATACCATCGGCACCAGCCTGTTCGATTTTGTGAGCATACGAAGCCCATTCGCCGTTAGTGGTACAGTTGATGCTTGCAATTACCGGGATGTCGGTTTGTGTTTTTGCCTCACGTATCAGAGTTGCATACCGCTCAAGAGCATCCTGTTTCAACTCATAGTCGAGATAATCAAAAAATTCGGCGTTACCCTTCATGTCGCTCACCTGGGCGGCCTGAATTATTGCCGACTCGCGGATAATCTCCTCCTCGAACAACGACTTCAGCACCACTGCTCCCACACCCGCATCGGCCAGTTTCTTTATGGAGGTTGCATTGCCTGTCAATCCGGAACTGCCGGCAATGATTGGCGACTTAACCGGAAGTCCCATAAAGGTTGTATGTAGATTCACCATAATATCAGATTTTTCTTGATTTACAACGCAATATATTATTTTGCATCACCTGTAGTAATCCATTTGTGCATTGATGCGGCAGCTTTACGGCCGTCGCCCATTGCAAGAATTACTGTTGCACCACCCCTGACGATATCGCCACCGGCAAAAATATCGGGTATTGAGCTTTGCAAAGTATCCTGGTCAACCACAAGAGTTCCCCAACGGGTAGTATTCAACTCTGGCAACGAGCTGGGTATAAGAGGATTGGGCGACACACCCACACTAACTATCACCGTATCCACCTCGATGGTTGTTTCAGACCCTTCGATAACCACCGGGCTGCGACGACCACTGGCATCGGGTTCGCCAAGTTCCATTTTCTGGATAACCATCTGTTTCACACATCCCTTTTCATCAGCAATATATTCGATTGGGTTGCTAAGCATCATAAACTCAACACCCTCCTCCTGAGCATGCTTAATCTCCTCTACACGTGCCGGCATCTCCTCTAACGAACGGCGGTAAATAATCATTGCACGCTCGGCTCCAAGTCGTTTGGCAGTTCGCACCGAGTCCATTGCCGTATTTCCGCCACCAATAACTGCTACATTTTTACCCTTAAGCACCGGAGTATCGTAACTTCCATCGGCAGCCTTCATCAGATTGACCCTTGTAAGGTACTCATTGGAGCTAAGAATGCCAATGCTGTTCTCGCCAGGTATATTCATGAAACGGGGCAAACCGGCACCACTACCAACAAAGAATCCATTAAATCCCTCCTCGCGCAAATCCTCAACAGTTGCAGTTCGTCCCACAATGAAGTTGGTCTCGAACTTAACCCCCATCTTATTTAGCACATCAATCTCCACATCCACAATCTCATTGGGAAGACGGAATTCGGGGATACCATATTTAAGCACGCCTCCGATTTCGTGAAGAGCCTCAAACACAGTGACATCGTAGCCCAGTTTAGCCATCTCACCGGCAAAGGTAAGACCTGCGGGACCCGAACCTATTGCTGCAACCTTAATATTGTTGGCAGGTGCTATTTCGGGTATCGACATCTGTCCCGACTCGCGTTCATAGTCGGCAGCAAAACGCTCCAGATAACCAATGGCCACAGGAGTCTCATTCATCTTAACAGTATAAAAACAATTAGCTTCACACTGTTTCTCCTGCGGGCATACACGTCCGCAAACAGCAGGCAGAGAGCTGGTCTCCTTCAGGGTGCGGGCAGCATCAATAAACTCACCCTTCTCGATATATTTTATGAACTTGGGAATATTTATCTCTACCGGACATCCCGTAATGCAGGTAGGCGTAGGACAGTCGATGCAGCGGCGTGCCTCGTTCATTGCCTCCTGAATTGTCAATCCGCAGTTAACCTCCACATTTGATTTAATCCTCACCGAAGGCTCTTCCTCCTTCATGTGTACCCTTGTGAGCGAAGTACGCTCTTTATTTTTCATGCTGTCGCGCAGCTCTTTGCGCCATGACTCTTCGCGCAGTGCTTTGAGTAAAGTGCTATCTACAGCCATATTACTTCTCCTTATTTTTCAGATAATTCTCTTCAGCTCTTTTTTCCAGCTCCTTATAGCCACCAAGACGGAGCAGCATCTCGTCGAAATCTACCTGGTGGGCATCAAATTCGGGGCCGTCAACGCATACAAACTTTGTTTTGCCACCTACCGACACACGACAAGCCCCGCACATTCCGGTTCCGTCAACCATAATAGTATTTAGGCTGGCTATGGTGCGGATATTATGTTTTTTAGTTGTCAGTGCGGCAAACTTCATCATTATGGCAGGTCCTATAACAACCGATAGGTCAACCTTTTCGCGTGCAATAACCTGCTCCATACCTTCGGTCACAAGTCCTTTTTGGCCATAGGAGCCATCGTCGGTCATAATAATCAGTTCGTCGGACCATTTACGCATCTGATCTTCGAGTATAATAAGGTCTTTGGAGCGGGCAGCAATAACGGTAATCACCCTATTGCCAGCTTTCTTGAATGCCTCAACAATAGGAAGAAGCGGTGCCACTCCTACTCCACCTCCACAGGCCAGCACTGTACCTGCCTTTTCGACATGAGTAGCCTGGCCAAGCGGACCAACAAGGTCGGTAACAAAATCGCCTTCGTTGAGCTCGGCAAGTTTACGCGATGTAACACCAACCTTCTGAATCACAAGAGTGATTGTGCCTTTCTCTATATCGGCCGAAGAGATTGTGAGAGGAATACGCTCCCCATCGCTACCAACCCTCACCATTACGAAATGGCCGGCCTTGCGCGATTTGGCAATCCGTGGTGCCTTTATCTCAAGTTTCACCACGTTTTCAGAAAAAAACTCTTTACTGACTACCTGATTCATCTATACTGTTTTGTTAAATTTCAATTATAGTATCTCAAATTACACCTTTATATCACACATATAAAACCGTAATTAAGCCTTAAAAATGTGCAAACACAAAAATTGCAAAAATATAGCTAAATTCAACACATTGTTGACAACTTAATTGTAATTTACAATCAATCTAAATAAGAAATCATAAGCAAAACAACGGATATTGTAACAATTTAATCAAAACAGCCACGTTTTTATTTCACTTACACTTTCAGTTTTGAATCCTGAAAGCAGCCAGGCGATACAACAAATAAGAATACAATTACATATACCAAAAATTCAGCCATTTAGCATCAAAAACAGGAAAAGCAAAAAACTTAATAACGCTGAAAAACCAAAAATTGAAAACAAATTACTAATTTAAACCCATAATTTGGTTACAAGAGAATAAAACTAACCGATCAGATACTATTTTAGACAGATATAGAAGATGAAAAAGCAAAACTGGAAAAACCGCGACGGAGTTGTTTACTCCACCGGCAACAATTTTGAATATCAATATAACGAAGAGGAAGCATCGCAAGAATCGCTTTCACCCGAATTACAAAACTTAAGGGTATTGCTCGACAAGAAACAGAGAGCTGGCAAATCGGTAACGCTTGTAACCGGATATGTGGGTGGCGATGATGATTTGAAAGAGCTTGGCAAACAGCTCAAAACCAAATGCGGTGTAGGCGGTTCGGTTAAAGATGGCGAGATATTAATACAGGGCGATTTTATAGATAAAGTATTAGAGCTGCTTATTACCATGGGAT
>JBDHYT010000109.1:0-7907 GCA_039811485.1 Marinilabiliaceae bacterium
TGAATTGAATTTATAGCTGAGTATCACTACAAAATCACGGCTAAAGCCGACTGGAAGGGCTGCCTTAACCACGGCCTGAAGGCCGTGGTTACTGATACTGCCCGTCGACGTCGTGATGTGCTGTGGAGTAGCCGAAACTTTTATGTCTGAATTGAAAATCGATGAAGACAAAGACAGGATTTTATTTGTATTAATCAAAATATTTGCTTCTACGCTATATCCTGCCTTCCAGGCAGCCTATCCTCACTTACTTTTCCTTGGGTCGATGACCCAAGGTTATGGAGATTTGACCTTTCAGGTCTATGGGTAATACTTTTCGCCTACATTTTCGATTATCATGGCTTAAGCATCACTGAAACTCACCGCCTCGGCTGCGAGCCTTATAACTATCCCTAAACGGAGTGGTTAAAACGCAATGCTATTTGAGATTCGGGTTAATTACCCCTTGTTTGCAACAAGGGGTTGTTGGCCAGGCATTTGCAATGCCATAACACTTACCGAATCGAGTTCATTGCGTTCAGCGGAGAGTAGTGATATTTCGTTGCAATGTGCTATGTGCAATGCTCAATTACCTATTCGTTTTGTGCTGCCTCTCTGGGCAGAAAACGTGGCGTGCGTGTTCCGTGGATTGAAACCCACGGTTATGCATGGTCTGGCTCTGCGAACCGATTGCATAACGAACTTAAAACTGTATGCTGCGCTTTATACGGTTTGAATATGCCTTTATGACTTAAAATGCGACCCACTCCGAGGTCGTTTTTGGTTTTACTATTTTACAGCTATATACATACGACTCCATCCGGAGTCAGACACTAACTTCAGGACAATTTTACTTTTTCCACTTTCAACTTTCCATTTTCAACTGTCAATTGTCACCTAATTATCGCGAATTAACACGAAGAAGGTATGGCTCTGCGAGCCGATAGCAAACCGTAAAATAAACATGTATTATCCCTGACTCGTCCCAATTGCATTAAGGTAGCAGTGAGAGATTAAGTTCTCACCCTAAGTAAAAAAATAATCTCTCTATGAAAGAATTGTTTTTCGAATATGGACAAATCAATTCATTTGTGAGAGTTTTGCTAATTATTTAGTAGCCACTAAGTTGTATTTGGCAGCAATCTGTTCTAGTGTCATAAACGAGTTTGGTAAAAGATCGGGCGGACAAGCACCGAACGTATTTTTCGCCTGATATCGTTTGCAGGTAGAATAAGCAGCCACTCCGGCATCGCAAAACTGGCTGCGATAACCTTTTGCAGTAATTAACTTATCTTTTAATATGCCGTTGAATATTGGGCATTTTTCAGCATTGGGGCAGGTGTTCATATCTTTTATAGTTTTATGTGTTCGGTAAATCTACTTATTTTCGGGCTTTTGTTCAAAAATATATTTGTTAAAAAAATAAAAATGGTAAAAGTGTTGTTTTTCTAATTTTGTTGTATATTTGCCTTATGTATTACAAAAACTAAATTCCTGATTATAACATATTAATATATTGGATTATGGAGAAAATTGTCGGTTTAATTAATGCGCCATTCACACCTTTTGACGCAAACAACGAGGTTAACCTGAGTGTTATCGATCGTTATGTTGAGCTTCTTGTAAAGAACGGAATCAAAGGAGTATTTGTAAACGGCTCATCAGGTGAGGGTTATATGCTTACCGAAGAGGAGCGTATGATGATTGCCGAAAAGTGGGTACAGGTAAGTCCTGCAGGCTTTAAGGTGATTGTACACGTTGGCAGCACCTGCGTTAAGATGAGTCAGCGTCTTGCTGCTCATGCCCAGGAGATTGGCGCATTTGCAACCGGAGCAATGGCTTCTCCGTTTCCCAAAGTAGGCCGTGTGGCCGAGCTTGCCGACTACTGCGAAGCTATCGCATCGGCAGCACCAAAACTGCCATTCTACTTCTATCATATCCCTGCATTGAACGGCGTTTTCCTTCCAATGCTCGACCTGCTCAAAGCTGTTGATGGACGTATTCCAAACTTTGCCGGTATCAAATATACTTTTGAGAGTCTTTACGAATATACCCAGTGCCGTCTGTACAAAAACGGTAAGTTCGACATGCTCCACGGCCAGGACGAAACCATTCTTCCATCGCTCGCAATGGGTGGTGCACAGGGCGGTATCGGCGGAACAACCAACTACAACGGTAAAGTGCTTACCGAAATCATCGAGGCATGGAACCAGGGTGACATAGAGCGTGCACGCGAGCTTCAGATTTTTGCGCAGGATGTTATAAATGTGATTGTTAACTACCGTGGAAATATCGTTGGTGGTAAGCGCATCATGAAACTTATTGGCCTTGATATGGGTAAAAACCGTACTCCGTACCAGAATATGACCGACGAGGAGGAGGCAAGAATGAAGAAGGAGCTTGAGGCAATCAACTTCTTCGAAAGATGCAACAAATTCTAAAACATTCATTTATACCGGTTTGTTGAATACTAAATATAACTGCTGATATGAATAATGCCGAATATCTGAAAAAATGGTCCGACACCTATCGTAAAGACCTGGTGGGGAATATTCTGCCGTTCTGGATGAAAAATGGTGTCGATGAGGTAAATGGCGGTGTTTACACCTGCCTCGACCGCGATGGTTCACTGATGGACAGCACCAAATCGGTGTGGTTTCAGGGACGGTTTGCGTTCGCACTCTGTTATGCCTACAACAATATAGAGAAAAACCCTGAGTGGGTGAGGGTTGCAAAGAATACAATCGGTTTTATCGAAAAGTACTGCTTCGATACTGATGGCCGTATGTACTTTGAAATCACTGCCGAAGGGACTCCGCTGCGCAAACGCCGTTATGTATTCTCGGAGACTTTTGCAGCAATTGCAATGTCGGAATACTCAATAGCTTCGGGCGATAAGTCGTATGCCGAAAAGGCTCTCGACTTGTTTAAGCGCATTCAGAAGTTTGTCACCACACCCGGAGTTCTTGCTCCCAAATATGAGGATACTCTCAAGGCTCAGGGGCACTCAATCACAATGATTCTCATCAATACTGCATCGCGCATCCGTGCTGCAATCAAGGATGATGTGCTTGACAAACAGATTGATGAGTCGATTGATGCCATCAGACGATACTTTATGCAGCCTCAGTTCAAGGCTCTGCTTGAGACAGTAGGTCCAAACGGTGAGTTTATCGACACCGGAATGGGTCGCACCATCAATCCCGGTCATGCCATCGAGACTGCCTGGTTTATTCTTGAAGAGGCCAAGCACCGCAACTGGGACAAGGAGCTTGTTGAACTTGGTACAACAATCCTCGACTGGTCGTGGGATTGGGGCTGGGACGAGAAACATGGCGGAATCACCAACTTTAAGGATTGCAAAGGTTTGCCGCATCAGGATTATGCACACGACATGAAGTTCTGGTGGCCGCAGGCCGAGACTATCATTGCATCGCTTTATGCCTATGAGGCTACAGGCGACGAGAAATATTTGGAAATGCACCGCAAGATTAGCGATTACACCTATTCGCACTTCCCCGACAAGGAGTATGGCGAGTGGTATGGCTATCTGCACTCCGACGGTTCGGTGTCGCAACCGGCAAAGGGTAACCTCTTCAAGGGACCGTTCCATATTCCGCGCATGATGGTGAAGGCTCATATATTGTGCAACGAAATTTTGGCAAAATAACCTTTCCCGGTATTGATATGTTATTATGATTAGGCCGGATTGATTTTTTCTGTTCGAGGCTGATAATTATCGGGTTATTGATATGATACCTGTCCGGCTTGACCGACGCTGATTTATCGGTGTCTGGCTTGCCGGACTTTTTATTTGCAGGCCGCTATTTTTGAATATTTAGTTTTGTCCTGTATTATGAATTGAAAATGAAGAAGATATTATATTTGGTTTTATTGGTTGCCGTAACGGTGCTGGTAGTTAATTTAATAAGAAATTGTGTTATGAATCAAAAAGATATTAACGGGCCATCAGAGGTGGTTCGCCTTGCCGGTTACCCTATTAAAGGAGGTGTGTCGGCTCCTTTTACCGCTGTTGTTGATGATGTGCTGATAGTGGCAGGCGGGTGCAACTTCCCTGAAAAACCGCCTTATGAGGGTGGTAAAAAGGTTTTCTACAACAATATTTACTGTCTGAATCTTGCCGGTGATGATGCTGATGCAACCTGGATTGATGCAGGTGAAATGCCTCAGCCCAATGCCTACGGCTCTGCAGTGGCGGTTGATGGCGGCATGCTCTGCATTGGAGGTCAGAATGAGACTGGTGCACTCACCGATGTGCTTATGATCAGGTACGATAAAACGGCAGGCAAGGCAACATGCGACACACTCCCTTCGCTGCCGGTGGCTGTTTTTAACGGAGGTGCTGCAGTGGTTGGTGACAAGGTATGCCTTACCGGAGGTGCAATAGCCGATGGTGAGGTTAACTACATTTTTGTGCTTGACATGAAAAATCCCGCTGCAGGCTGGAGCCGGATAACAACCAATCAGAGGTATGAACGTCAGCAGCCGGTTGTGTTTGCTGCAGGTGATAATCTCTACCTTGCCGGAGGATATGACGAAAAACGGCCTGAGGCATATACCGATATTCTAAAGTTTGACTTTGCCGCATCGGGCTGGGGAACTGTAGGTTCGTCGGATGTTGATGGAAAGAAGCGTGCTTTGGTTGGTGCAGGCGTAATATCTGTTTCCGGAGATAAGGTTGTGATAGCAGGCGGTGTTGATTACGAGCGTTTTATGTCGGCACTCAACCGTCTTAAGCGACTTCGTGAAGCAACAGCTTCGGGTGATGAGGCATTGGTAGCCGAACTGAAACAGGCAGGCCTGGAGTATATGACGCAACCGGCGGAGTGGTACCGTTTTGCAACTTCGCTGGTGGAGTTTGACGCCAAAACAAATTCGGTATCGGTAACCGGCAACTATCCTGAAGCAGCACGGGCAGGAGCAGGTGTTGCTGTACATCACGATTATTTGTATATTGTTTGCGGCGAAACAAAACCAGGAGTAAGAAGTGAGCAGGTTTCGCGTATCAGATTGAAATAATTATAAAATCAAAATATGAAGTATTTATTATTGTTGGTTGCAGCAGTACTGGTTGCAGCGTGCGGGGCTCCGGTAAAGAGGGAGCGTATTTCACTCAATGAAGGGTGGCAGTTTTCGCTTGTCGATTCATCTGAAATCAATACAAGTCTTAACTATTCCGGGATTAAGAACTGGGTTCTGCAGTCGGGTAACGATTTTATTGTTGATGGCGAAAAACCTGCATCGGTGCAGGGCGTACCTGATGGTGGCAAATTTGCTGCTGCCGCTTTTGACGACAGCGGATGGCGCACCTTAAACCTGCCCCACGACTGGGGTATTGAAGGGCCTTTTGTGCAGGAGTATGCAGGTGAGACGGCCAAACTGCCGTGGTTTGGTGTGGCATGGTACCGCAAGCATCTTCAGGTTGATAAGAATGATGCCGGTAAGCGTTTCTATCTTGACGTGGATGGGGCAATGTCGTATGCCACAGTGTGGTGCAACGGTGAGTTTGCGGGCGGCTGGCCCTATGGTTATGCATCATTCCGTATCGACCTTACTCCCTTCATCAAGCCGGGTGAGGATAACGTTATTGCTATCCGTCTCGATAACCCCGACAACTCGTCGCGATGGTATCCCGGAGGCGGAATATACCGTAATGTGTGGCTTGTTAAAACCGGTCAGATACACGTAGGTCAGTGGGGAACCTTTGTTACCACTAAGGAGATTGCAGACAATTCGGCACACCTGAATATCGCTGTCGATATTGATAATCACAGCGATAGTAAGACTTCAGTTGAAGTTAAGAGTGATATTTATATGCTTGATGCAGAAGGCAATATCGTTGGTGGCATTGTGGCATCGGCACAGAGCAAAGTTGATTTGTTGGAAAAGAAAACCGCTCTTAATCAGGAGATTACCATTGACAGTCCGCGTATCTGGAATATTGAATCGCCCAATATGTATGCTGCGGTAACCACCATCAGCAAAAACGGAAACAGCATCGACAGCTATACCACTCCGTTTGGTATCAAGTCGTTTGCGTTTACCACCGACGATGGTTTTCACCTGAACGGACGCCGGGTACGGCTTCAGGGTGTGTGTATGCATCACGACCTTGGTGCACTTGGTGCTGCCTTTAACCTGCGTGCACAGCAGCGTCAGCTTGAAATCCTGAAGGAGATGGGTGTTAATGCCATCCGTACCTCGCACAATCCGCCAGCACCCGAGATGCTCGACCTGTGCGACAGAATGGGCTTTCTGGTTATCGATGAGTTTGTTGATACATGGGCATCTCCCAAGAAACCAAATGGTTATGCAGTTCTGTTCCACGACTGGCATGAGCCGGATCTGCGTGCATTTATGCGCCGCGACCGTAACCACCCGTCAATTATTGCCTGGAGTACCGGTAATGAGGTGGTGGAGCAGTGGAGCGATGAGGGACGCCGTATCTCACAGCGACTTACCGATATTGTTCATCAGGAGGACCCGTCACGTCCGTCAACCATAGGTTCCGATAATCCTCAGGCACCATTCAACGGTCTTGAACGTACTGTTGATGTGTTCGGATTCAACTACAAGACTTATCTTTACGACCAGTTTAGTGCCGAGCGCAGCGATATTCCGTTCTATGGCAGTGAGACTGCATCGTGCATCAGCACCCGTGGCGAGTATCTTTTCCCGGTGGGTGAGGATAAGAGCGGCGGTAAGATAGGTTTCCACATGAGCTCTTACGACCTTTATGCTCCCGGTTGGGCATCGAAGCCCGATGTTGAGTTTGAGGCACAGGACAGGGCAAAGGCTGATGCCGGCGAGTTTGTGTGGACAGGCTTTGACTATCTTGGTGAGCCAACACCGTTTACACACGACATGACAGTGCTGACCAACTATCACAACCCTGTAGAGAAGGCCAAGGCAGAGCAGGCACTTAAGGAGATGGGTAAGATTTCGGTTCCGTCGCGCAGCTCATATTTTGGTATTGTTGACCTTGCCGGCTTCAAAAAGGACCGTTTCTATATCTATCAGGCGCGCTGGCGTTCCGACCTGCCTATGGCGCACATTCTGCCACACTGGAACTGGGAAGGGCGCGAAGGCCAGATAACTCCGGTGCATGTTTACACTTCGGGCGATGCGGCCGAGCTGTTTGTCAACGGCAAGTCGCTTGGAATGAAGACAAAAGGTGAGTATGACTATCGTTTGCGCTGGGATGATGTTAAGTATCAGCCGGGTGAGGTTAAAGTGGTTGCTTACCGCAATGGCGAGAAGTGGGCCGAAGATATGGTGAGAACCGCCGGCAAGGCAACCCAGCTTGAGGCTACAGCCGACCGCCAGTTGGTGAAGGCCGATGGTTACGACCTTATATATGTTACTGTGCGTGTGCTTGATGCCGATGGTAACTTTGTGCCCAAAGCCAACAACTTAGTTAACTTCAGCGTGACAGGTCCTGCCGTGATTGTTGCAACCGATAACGGCGACCCCACAAGTCATGAGTTGTTCCAGAACAAACATATCAAAGCATTCAACGGTATGTGCCTTGTTATTATGCGTTCCGAAAAAGGAAGAGCAGGCGACATACTCCTGAAAGCCGAAAGCGAAGGCATGGAGGCTGTGGCTGTTAAGGTGCAGTCGGCACTGTAAAGCATTAACCGCTTAAGTTTAAGAACCATCAGAAGAGTTGCTCTTCTGGTGGTTTTTTTGTGGTTTGTTTGGGCAGTCTATCACATAGAGAAGCCTGTAGATTTCTACATAATTTTTTCATCCTATATATTGCTATTCAGCCTTGAAAAATAAGGAGTTAGTGGGATGGGGGCGTTGGTTAGTTTAAACACGACAATAATCATAATAACGCGTTATAAAAAGTACTATATTTGTGGGTATATTTGGAAGTTATGGGTTAGCTTAGAATAAAGCTA
>JBDHYT010000110.1:0-7904 GCA_039811485.1 Marinilabiliaceae bacterium
AAATCATAATTAATATCCAAATAAATTCGATAAATTATAAGTCATTAAATACAAATATTTCAAATTCAAAAACAACATCTACAAACCACATTGATTAACAATACTTTACACAAGGTTAATAAAATTAAAGATAGATGTAAAAAACAAAAAAAACAAAGGGCAAACCTTTCGGTCTGCCCTTTAACACAACTAAACCTATTATTAGCAAAAACTGATTACCATCCCGGGTTTTGCTGACTCTTCAACACCGCATTGGTACTAGTCTCAGAGTCGGGTATTGGGAAGAGGAATCGCCTGTCGTCATAGCTGAACGCTTTGATTGACACAACGGCAGGATCCAAAACTCCACTGGCGGCCTTCCATGTATCTACCTTTACCGATCCTCCATTAACCTTTGCCGGGACTCCACTTGCACCGGCAAGTGCAGGAACAAAATAGACCGGGTCCTTGGCAAGACGGTGAATATCGGCCCAACGACGGCCTTCACCCAAAAATTCTATTCTGCGTTCGCGCAAAATGGCTTTCACCAATGCCTCTGTATCGGCAAAAGAAGCGGTTGTAAATCTGTCGGCTTCAGTCAAAACAGATCTGTTTCTGACAGCATTAAGCAGCTGAACAGCCCGCTCTGTCACTCCGTTTAACCGTGCTTCGGCTTCGGCATAGTTTAAAACGACCTCTGCATAGCGTAAAATAGGCGTCCAATCGGCCATTTTCTCGTAGGTTTTGTATTTATCAACCCAATACGGGAAAACGTTCTTATAACTTATATCGTTAGCCACAAGTAACTTACGACGCAAATCATCTGCCAACCAATAATCGGCATTAAACATTATGGGGCTTATACCGACAAGAGACCTCACTCGTGTATAAAACTGTGACAAAGAGCCATTTACCGTAGCATTATCGAGTTCTGAGTTTTCGATGGAGAACAATGATTCCGAATTGTTGGAGTTGCTCAAAAATGGGCCGGCGGGGCTTTCTGTTAGTGCATAAGCACCAATCGGGCTTTTTACGTTTGAAGCCACTATTTTGGCTGATTCATTGGCAACCTTAGTCCAATCACCCGTGTGTTGATAAATTCGGGTTTTCAACCCAATGGCAGCACCTTTGCAGGCTCGTGAGATTTTCTGTCCTCCGGTTCTGGTTTCTGGCAGGTTGGTCTCAGCAAAATCCAAGTCGCTAATAATCTGATCGTAAACCTGCTTCACAGTTGCCCTGCCCGCACTCTTGGCTTCTTCTATTTTTGCCTGTGTATTAATGGCTTTAAGGCTAAGCGGCACACCAGGATGTGAGGCATCGGCTGTGTGACGATACGGATAAGCAAAATGTATAAGCAATTCATGGTATCCAAGAGCTCTTAAGAAACGTGCTTCGGCTTCATACTCCAATGCCTGCTGGCTGGAAATAACACCTTTAGAGCCGGCCAGCTGAAAACCCTCAATACAGATATTGACTTTGTTCATCATCTGGTATGTACACTCCCACATAGCTTGTCCGTTGGGCGATGATGTTGAATAAGTTGCACCGTAGGTTACTGAAAAGAAAGCTTGTATATTCAGCATATCCTCACCCCTCATATCGCCCTGTTCGATTGAGGCCGCTCCAAAAGGATATCCTCTCCTCTGGTCGTTACCCGGATAGTAGCCACTCTGTGCGGCATCATAACATCCCACCATCGACAGTTCACAAAGTTTTGATGTGCTGAAGGCATCCTCGTATGCGATAGCGTTGGCCGGAAGAAGATCTAAAACATCTTCATTACAAGAGACCAACAATGGCAGCAGCATCATTCCCGCCAATGTATATACACTATATTTTTTTAGATATTTCATACTTTTCTGATTTAGAATACAATGTTAGCACCAATAGTAAACGATCTCTGCTGTGGATTACCATTCCAGTCAATTCCCAACGCCTGTGTATATACTTCAGGATCGAGTCCCGAATAATCGGTTATGGTAAACAGATTTTGTCCCTGCACATACACACGTACTTTTTGAAGTTTCAACATATCAAGAACATATTTAGGCAATGTATAGCCTAACGATATATTTTGGAGTTTCAGGAAGCTACCGTTTTCAACCCAACGTGAAGAGCCATCAGCCTCGAGGTTAAGGAACGAACCCTTACCATACACTATAATCGGCACATCGCCATTTCCGGGGTTTGAAGGACTCTGCCAGCGGCCAAGTATCTCGGTACCATTATTTTGGAACTGCATATTAAGTAAGTCCCTGCGTGTAACGTTGGCTACCTTATTTCCTCCGGAGAAACGGAAGAATACATTCAGATCGAAATTTTTATAACTGAAGTTGTTGTCGAAACCTCCAAACCAGGTAGGAATGGTATTGCCAAGTATTTTCTTGTCATCAGCAGTCAAATTATTAACAGTGCCCAAGGTACCGGGATTTGCGGCATCATAGTTATAATACTTAGAATCAAACGGATTACCCTGAACAACAGCACCATCAGCTTTGCGATATAGCGGATAACCGTTTGCCTTATTCACTCCTTCGTATTGATAACCATACAAAGAACGCATTGGTTCGCCTTTTCTGATTATGTAATGCTCATATTTCATATCCGACAAAAGCTCTGTCACCTCATTATGTTGGGTTGAAAAGTTTAATGAAGCCTTATAGGTAAACGATGGATTGTTAACAACAAAAGCATTAACCTCAAATTCGAGACCGTCGTTTTTAACTGCACCTACGTTCATGCTGATTTTATTACCCGGAACACCCAGTGAAGGAGGTGTAGGCTGAAGCAAAACAATATCGGAATTTTTCTTTTGCCAGTAGGCAGCCACAATGTTGATTCTATTAAACAGGCCAATATCAAATCCTACATCCACGATATCCTGTTTTTCCCATTTCAACAGCGGATTACCAATCTGGCTGTAAGATACTCCCACTTGTGAGCCATATTGCTGTGGCGAGAATTGATCGAGATAGGTAAAGTTACCAATTTCGTCGTTACCAACCTGAGCAATACTACCCCTCAAACGCAGGTCGTTGACCACCGGTTTAACATTCTCCATGAAATCCAGTTCCGAGATTCTAAAAGCAAACGACATTCCATAGAAAGTACCCCATCTGTTATCTTTCGGCAATTTGGATAAACCGTCGCGTCTTATGGAACCGCCTATATAGTAGGTGCTATTATAGTTGTAGTTGGCCCTGAAAATATAAGAGGCAATTCCATTATGGGTAAAATCACCACCTGACGATTGAGTAATATAAGTATCAGAAATTATATTTGGCAGGAAAAATCTCGAAGAGATATCTCTTGCTCCTGCATTTACCATCTTATACTGATATTTGGAATACTCAACAACACCGGTCAAATCAATATTATGGTTATCAATTGATGTGACATAAGAACCTATGTTCTGCATTGTCCATCTTTGACGTGAATAGTTGGTTGAACTCACCAAGCCCTTATAACCAAATCCGTCACCCGACTCAGGATACCATGCATACAGGTTATCAACAAGAGAGACATCAGCCCCAACTAAAGTTTTCAACATCAAGCCTTTAAGAGGAGTTAGCGATGCGTAAGCGGTAGGCATCAGGCGGTACGATTCATTTTTCTGAACGTTTGTTTTCAACACCCACACGATATTTGGAACAGTGAGGTCGATAGGCTGTTCATTGGCACCTCTACCAAGGCTCTTGGGGCTGGATGCATCAATATTAAATCCTGTAGGATGTGTGGAACTATACACAGCAACGTTGGGCAACATACGGGTTGAAGCATACATATTATCAGAGATACTGTTTGTACCCTTCACAGGTCCGTTATTTTTCTGATAACTGCCATTCATGGAGAACCCAACTTTCAGAAACTTATATAACGACTGATCGATGCTTGAATTGATGGTATAGCGGGTTAAATCGTTGTTTATCACGATACCTTCCTGTTTGCTATATCCAGCCGACAAATAATATTTTGTTTTCTCGTTACCTCCTGCAACGGAGAAGGCATGGCTATGCTGAAAACCGGTACGAAAAACATAATCATTCCAGTTGGTATTTGTGTTTTCGGCATCCATTTTTGCAGGACGGTTAACACTACCTTCATTGGCATACTTCTCGTTTGCTATTGTCACAAACTCTTGTGCATTAAGCAAATCGTACAACTTAGAGGCTTTTGAAAACGCGAACCAGGTATCGTACGAAACAACTGTTTTTTGCTCTGTACCCCGCTTAGTTGTTATAAGCATAACGCCATTACTTGCACGGGAACCATAGATTGCGGTTGCAGCACCATCTTTCAATATTTCGATGGACTCAATGTCGGCAGGGTTAATATCGGCCATTGGGTTATTATTTGTATAAGCACCTCCAAGATTGCCCGAAGTCACCGGAACACCGTTAATTACAACAAGTGGTTGCGATCCTGAAGAAATTGTGTTTACACCCCTAATACGCACGTTGGGAGGTGTACCCAAATCGCCCGAACTCTGGGTAATTTGAACACCAGAGGCACGTCCTGCAAGTTGTTGCAAAAAGCTTGGTGAAGCTATTTCGGCAATGTCGGAGCCCTTTACTTGTGAAATGGAGCTGGTGACATCCTTTTTGCGCTGAACACCATATCCAACCACAATAACCTCATCAACATCAATCAACTCACTCTCTATAACCACATCAACAGTATTGCTGCTGCCAATTGCGACTTCTTTTGTTTTCATTCCTACAAAAGATACTACCACAGTTTGTGCAGTAGCAGGAATACTCAGTTGATATCTGCCGTTACCATCAGTAACAGTTCCAATACTCGTACCTTTAATCATAACAGCGGCTCCCGGTATGGGAAGACCATCTTCTGCACCGGTAACCTTACCGGAAATGGTTTTTGTTTGTGCCACCAAAGACAATGAACACACAAAAACAAATGCAAAGAATAACATTAATGATTTGCGCATAAAATTTTAGGTTTAAGTTTTAAATTGATTTGAACATTATTATATAATCAATAAAAAGCGGGGTATTGCCTCCGGCAACATTATGAAATCCGGAATAAAACTATAACTCTCCATAGGGTAATTGTTAAGTTTGGTTAATTTTTGCACAAAAACACAATATCGCAAATGTAGTTATTTATTATTATCCTCCAAATATTTCAACAATTTATTAGCAATTAGCATCAAAACAAAGAAAATCTTAAATAACCACAAACAACAACACAATCAATCAACGACTTACAGCCTTTAAACAAATGTAAATTTTAATAAAAAAAATCATGCGTGAAAACATGATTTTTCATTACTCTTAAATATAACGAATCAGCGGGTCCAGGAGATCTCTTTTATGCCGGGAAGGATTTGCAGTCTGCTGATAATTACATTATTATCATCATGAAGCAGGCTGTCGAATTTGAATAGAAGTACATATTCATCATCAGCACGTTCCAAATTGAAGGAGTGAACTTTCAGATCAACATTTTTGATGATTGATGCCAATAGCTCTGCATTATTAAATCTACCGTCCACTACTATCCGAAGCGAACGCTGCTTAAACTTCTTGGAGTATAGCTGTTCAAAAGGCAATATGGCCCACAAAATAATGAGTGCAACAACCGTGGTGGCACTTGCGGCAAAATAGAGCCCGCCACCCGTTGCCAAACCTATTGCTGCCACGGTCCATAATCCGGCAGCAGTGGTAAGCCCACGAATAGTACCCTGTTTGAGAAACATAATTGTACCGGCACCTATAAAACCAATGCCACTCACCACCTGGGCGGCGATACGGGATGGGTCGAGATCGATCTTCTCATGGTTTATCACATCGAAAAATCCGTAAGCCGACACAATCATGATGAGGCATGAGCCGACACAAACCATCATGTGAGTTCTAAGGCCGGCGGCCCACTCCTTTCGTTCGCGCTCCAAACCAATGAGCCCGCCAAAAAGGGAGGCAAGTGCGAGCCTTATCAATATCTCATTCCAACTAAGCATAACAGAGTAATTAGTTGACACAATGACCTTACATAGATTAAATGTAGCTATTTTTTTTGAAAATAAAACAGTACAAAACCACAATAATGAAAAAATCCCCACTGCAAAGCCATGGGGATCTTCCACACAAAAAATAAATTTAAACTGATTAGTTTTTCACCGCTGACACATCTCTTAAGAGCTCAAGCATCATCAATATATGAGCCGACGACCAGCTGAAGTTAATGGCTTTCAATCCCTCACCAGTCAGTGGATTATAGTTCTCTCTGATGGGCATTCCGGGCGTCATCACACCTTCAGCACAATTGAGAAACTTCTCTATCTGGCTTTTCACATCTGCCTTAAAGCCATAATTATTCAATCCGTCCACACCAAACCATACAGGACTGAGCCATACGGGCCCTCTCCAGTAACCAGTGGGATTAAAACGCGGATTGGCACAGGAAGCGGTAGGGAAAGGCACAAAAGTATTAAACCTGGCCGGATCCATAATTACTTCGCGCACCCTTGCAGCCTGCTCATCGGTTGCAATACCTGCCCAAAGCGGATACCACCCCTCTGGCCCCTGTCCCCGATTGGAGAGAATCTCCTTGGTTTTAAGATCTATATCATAAAAGAATCCGGTTTCTGCATCATACATCTTCTCACGAATAAATGCGGCAAGCCACTGAGCCTCCTCTTCATACATCTTTTTTTCCTCTTCAAATCCGAGGATACCAGCCATTTTGGCCAGCAACTGCTTTTCATTACAAAGAAATGTGTTCAGGTCAACCGACTCCTGGCTCAGCGAGTATCCCAGCAAGGTAGTACCGTCATAATTTTCAAGAACCTCTATTCCCCAGTCAGCATCAAAGCGGATATAATTGTCACCACCGCTCTCCCATGCAGCTGCAGCAATACGGCCGTCACGCACCTTACCATCTGCTGTTTTTGTCACCACATTAAGGGGATGTACCGTTGCACCATACTCACACACACCATTTTTATCATGGTCGCGGTTTCTGTACCACCACTGATGATACTCCTTAAGTTTGGGATACATTTCGGCTAAAAAATCCCTGTCTCCTGTCTCTTCATATATTGTCCACACACTCCAGGAGGCCAGTGCCGGCTTGGAGTTACGTTCGTTCCAGTTGCCACTCCCCTGCTTCTCATCATAATAGAACACACAGTCGATAATCATTCCTGCATCCTGTGGCCTGACAGGATAATCAGCCTTTATCTGATAATCGAACATGGCTCTGATACCATTTTTGGCAACTTCGGGCATATAAGGGGCCAGTCCGGCCGACTGTTTCCAGCTGTCCCAAGCCCATACACCGTTAAACCATTTATTAAACGTACTGGGCACAACACCTTCGGTAAGCAGCATGCCCTCAGGTGTACGTCTGTTAACATTCAGGGTTAACAATGCCTTTACCGCAGTCTGATAATACTGCACTTTATCTCCTATCCGTTCAGTAACCTTTTCCAGAATGGCATTCCACCGTAATGCATTTGATTTCTCAATATCATCATAGGCAGTAAGTAACCGTTTATGGGAAGTGAGAGCCACGGCATACTCATCCTTATTAAAAGTTAAGCCTGATGCAATATAAAACTCAATGCTTTCACCATCCGAGAGCGGGTAATCCTTCTTACAAACGGCTGTTATGGAATTTCCATCGGCAACAACCTCCACCGGCTCTCCGTAGGTTACCCTGAAACACATATCCTGATTGGACATATAGCTCCACTTCTCCTGAAGTCCTTTAAAATGAACCTCAAAACCACCATCTGCAACCGATGTGATTAAATCATCCTTATAAGGAAGCAGTTCTCCTTTCCAGCTGACCCTGAACTCGCCCTTGCCACCACTGTTTCTTAACAGATATCTGGTTAGAGCAGTGTGAGCATCTGCAAACTGTAATGATATTTCAAGGCTAAACCCGTTACCCTGCAGTTT
>JBDHYT010000111.1:0-7892 GCA_039811485.1 Marinilabiliaceae bacterium
GTCGGTGATAGTCAACACTACTGAATTCAAAAACAACTCGAAAGAAAAAGGATTTAAAAGTACCGAGGGATACCGTCAGCTGCTTAATTACAAGAAGCTCACGAAGGATGCGGACATCCGTTTTGCTCAAAAAATTATGAATTCGGTAAAATACAAGAACTACAAATCACTGATTAACAGCGAGAAGATTAACAACTTCGAGCAACTTAAGAGTTATGTATCCTCTGCCGAATTTGCAAATCTACGTAAAGAGATTGAAGATCCGCGCCGATTCAAAAACTCCGAAGAGCACAAATTGCTTGCAGAATTTGAAGCACTCACCAAAAACAAAGATCTTATCTGGTATCAGAAGATGAAAAGCCAGAATGCCTTTGCCGAGGAGATGAAATGGCAACTTACTTTTGATGAAGATTTTGACCGTTCGGCTCTTAATCAGTCGAAATGGATTACCGGATACTATTGGGGCAAAGCACTTCTTAACGACAACTATGTGCTGGCCGAAGAGAAGCAGTTCTTCAAACCCGAAAATATCGAAATCAGAGAGTCGGTAGCACATCTCAACACCCGACCCGACAAGTGCAAGGGCAAAGTGTGGGATTCGCAACGCGGATTCCTGCCTGCCGAATTTGATTATTCGTCGGCACTTATCAGCACCGGTCAAAGTTTCAGACAGAAATACGGCAAGTTTGAAGCAAAAGTGCGTCTTAGCCACACCAAGCCACTTACCCACAACTTCTGGATGGTGGCCGAAAATATGGCCCCACAAATCGACATATTCAAATATGGAGCAGCCGGTAAAAAATCGATTATTGCAGGTATCCACACAGTGAAGAATAAGGTGGCACAACACATAAACGAAAATGTGAACGGAGCCGATTTCAGCAGCGACTTCTACATCTACTCACTTGAATGGACACCAAACAAGATAACCTGGAAAATAAACGGTGTGGAGGTTCACTCTCAGACCCAGAATATCCCCGACCAGCAGATGTATCTGGTATTCAGCTCAAACATGACCGAAGAGCCGGCATCGACAATCAACGGAGCTATGGCTATCGACTGGGTGAGATGCTTCCAGCTGAAGGATAAATAAAAGGTTGAAAAGCCTGTTTCTGATTCGGTCTGTTTCGGAGCAAGGCAACCTCAGATAAGTTTAATCCCGCAGAACACGTTGATTTACGATGAAATAAATAGTTATTCACTGTAAACCGGCGTTCTCTGCGGGATTTTTCATTTCCATCCTGCTCAATACCAAGATAAGAATATCCAACAGTAAAACTATCAGAAATAGGTAATACTCAACACAGTAACTGCCACAATCATATAAATGACCGTAAGGGGAAATCCAAACCTGAAGAAATCTTTAAAAGTATATCCGCCAGGGCCATACACCATCAGATTGGTTTGATAGCCAATGGGAGTCATGAAGTTGGCTGCAGCAGCAAATGCAACCACTAAGGCAAAAGGTTCGGGATTGACGCCCAGCATCTTGGCAGCCGACAACGATATGGGAAAGATAATAGCCACGGCAGCCTTGTTGGTAATATAGGCAGCCAAAATTGCAGTAATAGCATAAATGCCAAGCAACACCGCCACTTTACCGAGAGGGATAAACAACTCAACAACCACATTGGCAACCATGTCGGCCACACCGGTTTTAATCATTGCAGTGCCAAGTGCCAGCGACAAGGCAATGACCGCAGCCAGGCTATAGTCGATACTCTTGGGCAAATCTTTGGGCGACACCACATTAAGCAGAGTTATTGCTACCAACACCACCAACAGTCCCATAAAGAGAGGAACAATGTTCAAAGCCGACAGAAGAATGGCAAGCAGAGTACCGCCAAAAAGAGTATAAACCTTATAACCAGACTGTTTGCGCATCTCCTTCACCCTCGACAGCAGATAGAAATCGAGTTCGCCGGCAATCCGCTTAAAGAAATTATTCTCTACCAGCAGCAGAACCACATCGCCGGCCTTAAGCCTGATTGAGTCGAGGTTACCTTTAATCGACTCTCCGTTGCGATGGATACCAAGCGGCACCGCATCATACAAAGCCCTGAAATTAACCCCTCCTATCTCTTTGGAAATAAGGGTGGAATTATGCGAAATAACAATCTCAATCACCTGTGTATTACCCCGTTTCGACATCATACCCACCGATGGCAGCTTAAGGTCGGCTCCATCGGTGAGACAGTTTACCACATGCTGGTTGCAGCTTGAGATATGCAGTACATCGTCGGTCTGCAACAAAGTTGAGCTATCGATATTGGTAATCAGAACATCATTGCGAAGAATCTCAAAAACAAACATCCGTTTGCGGTCAAGAAGTCCGAGTTCGCCAAGCGACTTGCCAATATATCGCGATTGCTTATGAACTCTGGCCTCGAAGCTGTAACGTCTCTCCTGCGGAATAAAATCATCGACAGATGGACGGCGGTCGGGCAACATTCTGAAACTGAAAAAATAGATATAGGCAATACCAATAATCAACATGGGGAATCCCACCCAAAAGAAATCGAACATACCAAGCGGTTCCATATTGGGAATTATCTTCTGATCGATAACCATACCATTGACTATCAGGTTGGTTGACGTTCCAATAAGCGTGATGCAGCCGCCCAGAATCGTGGCAAACGAAAGAGGCATCAGCAGTTTGGACGAAGATATGTTATGCCTGGCACTCCACTGGTGCACGTATGGCATCATCACTGCCACCAAAGGAGTATTGTTGAGAAACGACGAAAACCCACTAATCCACAACGACATACGAAGCAAAAAACCTTTATTGCCTGCCGTCCGGGGAAATATCTTTTCGAAAAAAATCTCAACCACCGAAGTCTGACGTATGGCATCACCGAGAAGAAGCAACATGATGATAACCGCAATCTGCTCATTGCCAAAGCCCGACAATATTTCGGCAGGGGTTAGAATGCCGGCAATACCAAGTATCAGAATTGAGATAAAAAATGTAAAGGTGACGCCGAAAAGCTCTTTATATAACGAAACAAGAATAAACAGAACAACAAGGACAACAAGTACAGCTCCAAAATATTGCATACCTACACGTAATTAGGATCATTGGCTCAATAGCGGCCAAAACCGGTACAAAAATAGTATTTATCGACCAATAGAAGGACGACAATACCGGTTTTTAAGCAAAAAAAACATGCAACTAACAATCAATGAGGCGAATACACAATCTATTCGCCATCCATATCGTCGATATCTACAAGTTTATTCACAATGGCATAGATAGTAAGTCCCGATGGGCTATGAATATTAAGTTTGCCCGAAATATTGCGACGGTGGGTTACAACGGTATGGACGGAGAGATGCAGCACATCGGCTATCTCCTTGTTTGATAAGCCTTTGGCAATACAACCAACAATCTCTTTCTCCCTATCGCTCAGCAAACCGGTAATCTTCTCCTTTTCGGGAGCGGCAATCACCTTATTCATCTTTTCTGTAATTGTGGAGGCTGTGTCGAAGATAGACAACACCTCGTCACAACCTTGAAAACAGGTATTGTCGGTAAGCACGGTTCGCAGCGCAACGCACTTCATCAGAGGGTTGAGTGCGTCCTGCTTGAGCTGGCGCATAGCTGTGACAGGCGAAAACACAGGATTCACAACCATCAAATCGAATTTTTGGCTGCATATAATCTCCTTGAGCTGCCTCATATCGACAACTTCGGTAATTTCGACATGTACATTCGATATCTTTTTCAATATGGCTGCAATACCAATTCTTATCACTTCGGATGGTTCGGCCAACAGAATTTTCACTGACATAGATTTTGGTATTACGCAATGCTACTTTCGAGTTTCACAATTGCCGGAATAAACAGATTATCTTCTATCTTACTATGATTGGCAAGGTCGTTCTCGCAATTAAAAATATCGAAAAGTACATTGTTGAGTTCGTTGGTGCCCGATGCCGGATAATATTTTATCAGAATCTGCTTAAACTCAGTGAGTTTCAACTCAATCTGGTCGTGATGACGCCTGAAAATATCGATGCTGTACTTCCCCTCGTACCTTCCGCTCACCAATGCGGCCACATAAGGAAACACCTTTCGCTCCTCATATTTCATGTGCTTATTTACTTCGCCTGCATACTCATCGAAATATTTCAGCACTGCCTCATTAAGGCTGTTTTGCGACTTATCGAGCACTTCAACCAGATCCTTACGGATACCCGGAAGACGGTACTGAAGAAAATAGTCGTGCGAACGCTTGAGAAAATCCATCAACGCCTGCGGATTAACCTGATTCACCATAGAGTCGGTTACATGCCCATCGTCAACAAGCATATTGATAACTGCCAAAAAAGTATCGATATCCACCCCGTGGTCATCGCACACCTGGGCTATACTCTTTTCGCCAAAACCCAGCCCAATACCGAATCTACTCATCACCAACAACATACGATAGTTGTTAGTAGCAAGATCACTCATTTTGTGCGAAGCACTATAATGTTCAGCCATAGTAAATCATTAGAAAAAGAATTCAGATAACGTAAAAGTAACAATAATGTTTGACGAAATCACTGCATTAATGAAAAACAGGGATAATATGCACGCTTTTTGCATGGATGTTTTCGGCATTTATTATCTTCAACAATTACAATTACAACCATAATCATCAATAAATCAACAATATGACACATCTATTTTTCAGATTATTTTTCGTTATAGCGGGTATGGGCTTGCTTGCGTCATGCACCTCCTATCCGGGTATTCCTGCCTCTTACCACCAAATGCTCGACCAAGCCATGGTAAAGGCCGGCATTAATGCCACAGAACTAAAACAGGCTCTTAATGAAGCACCTGCACAGCAAAAAGAGGCTATGGCATTTTTGATAGCCCACATGCCCGAGACCGACCTAAAAGAGATGAAGTCAGCTTTTTTACTGGAAAATGTGGCAACAGCATATATGGCCCGCGAGAAGTTTGAATGGGCTAAGGAGATTCCCGACTCAATATTTTTCAATGATGTGTTGCCCTACGCATCGATGAACGAACGCCGCGACAACTGGAGAGCCGATTTCATGAACCGCTTTACAGTCTATGTGGAGGGCTGCAGCGATATAAAATCGGCAATCGACTCGGTAAACAAACATATTCGCGACGAGCTGAAGGTTGACTATAACACCAGGCGCAAAAAGCCCGACCAGAGTCCTTACGAATCGATGGAGCAAGGCATGGCGTCGTGTAGCGGACTATCAATCCTCCTAACCGATGCCTTTCGTGCGGTAGGCATACCTTCGCGCATTGCCGGAACACCCAACTGGCACGACAACCGTGGCAACCACAACTGGAACGAAGTGTGGATTGACGGTCAGTGGTACTTCACCGAATATTACCCCAGCGGACTAAACCAAAGCTGGTTTCTTGCCGATGCCGGCAAGGCCACCCCTGACGATGCCACTCATGCAATCTACGCCACATCGTGGAAACCTGCCGGAACAATCTTTCCCCTTGTGTGGGACAGCACAATCACGTGGGTTAACGGAGAAAATGTAACTCTAAGATATATTGATATCTACAATCAGGAAAACAAAAAGAAAGAGCAGGAAGGAAACATGACAATTTTAAAAGTCATGATGTTCAAAAACAAAGCCTGCACCCTTCAGGGCGATGACAGAGTTGCCGTAAACGTTGATATCTTTAGCGGACCGGATCAGATAGGCGGTGGCCGGACTGCAGGGCCCACTCAGGATATGAATGATGTACTTGAGATAAAGGTAGAGAAAAATAAAACCTACAAACTACTGTATCAGAATGCCAAACAGCAGCTACATACCGAAGAGTTTCCTGTGGGCGATGAACCTGCAACCGTAAAACTCTTTATGGAATAAACAACAGAACAAACCAATATATAGCCGGATTGATGCACAATGCTTAGTCCGGCTTTTTTGCATCGCACCAACAGTGTCTCTTCAACTTTTTTGCGCCTCAGTTGTTTATATCTGAGACAAGACAAAATATAATACCTGAAAATAATGAAGAGATTACTATCATCAGTTGCACTCGCAGTTTTTTTGACACTGAACACAAGTGCCCAGACGACCTCAAACGTCAATCCGTTTCCGCCGTTAAGATATTCTTACGCTGCTCTTGAGCCATATATCGACTCGATGACGATGAAGATTCACTATGAACGGCATTACAATGCATATTACAATAACTACCTGAAAGCTGTGGCCGGCACAACAAACGAAAACAAACCCGTTGAGGCGGTACTTGCCATAGTATCGTCGTTACCTGCAGCGGTGCGTAATAATGGAGGAGGTTACTACAACCATCGCCTGTTTTGGGAAAATCTAAGTCCACAGGGTGGCAAACCATCAGCGAAACTACAGGCAGCCATCGAAAAAAGCTTCGGGACAACAGATGCCTTCAAAAAGGAGTTCACCTCAGCTGCCGCTTCGGTATTTGGCAGCGGATGGGCCTGGCTGATAACCGACAATACAGGAAGTTTAAAGATAATCACCACTCCCAACCAGGACAATCCATTGATGGATCTTGCTCCTGTCAAGGGCAAGCCACTTTTGGCTCTCGATGTTTGGGAACATGCCTATTATCTTAAGTATCAAAACAAAAGAGCCGACTATCTTGAGGCCTTTTGGAGTGTGGTTGACTGGAATACCGTAAGCCAACGCTTCGAACAGGCACTGAAATAGATAATTATTTTGTGTGTTTTCCTCACCTCTAAAGGTGAATAAGTTGTGTGTTAAGAGAATGAGCCGGGCAGAGTTTAAGCCGGCTCTCTCTATTTTTTGAAAATAAAGAATACTGCAAGCACAAGAAACACAAAACCTATCAAATGATTGACTTTAAACTCCTCATTCCTGAAAAACAGAAATGAAAAAACCATGAAAACCACCAATGTTATAACCTCCTGAAGCACTTTAAGTTCCACAAGCGAAAACGGTCCTCCGTTGCCTTTAAAACCAATCCTATTGGCCGGCACCTGGAAAAAATACTCAAAAAGTGCAATTCCCCAGCTAAGCAGCACCACAGCCACAAGACCAAGTTTACTGAACCACTTCCATTCGCTGAATTTAAGGTGACCATACCATGCCATAGTCATAAAACTATTGGAAAGAACAAGAAGCAAAATAGTATATAAACTCTTCATAATTAACGAGCTACATTACAAATGGCACAAAAAGAAGATTATAAAATCTACAAAAAAACAAGACACAAAATTATAGGTTTTTCCAATTGAACAACCTGCTTATATCATTATTAGTTACATTTAGTTGGTTGCCCCACCATTGATTGTTGAAAAACAATGCTTAATTTCGCTAATAATAGAAACTAAACATAGTTGATGGACAAAGGACTGAAAATAAGCCTGATAGGTTCGGGCAATGTGGCATGTCATCTGGCCGGGGCATTATCTAACAATAACAAGATAGATGCTGTGTTCAGCCGCAATATTGACAATGCAAAGCAATTGGCCGGAATAACCGGTGCTCTGGCTGTTGACGCCATCAATGACCTTCCGGATAGTTCTGACATATACATAATTGCAGTTTCCGATGATGCCATTAAGGAAGTAAGCCGGCAACTTGGCAACAAAAGAGGAGTTGTAGTTCACACATCGGGCAGCACGCCAATGAGCATCCTGAACAACAATGCACAACATGGTGTTTTTTATCCTTTTCAGACATTTTCAAAGCACAAAGAGCTAAATATCAGGTCTGTACCTTTTCTGATTGAAGCCAATAATCACTCTGTTCTCCAGATATTGCGCAGGATGGCCTCATCGGTATCCGACAATGTTGTTGAGGCCACCTCCGAGCAGAGACTTCAGCTACATATAGCAGCCGTATTCGGCTGCAACTTTGTGAACCACATGTATTCAATTGCCAGCCAAATA
>JBDHYT010000112.1:0-7835 GCA_039811485.1 Marinilabiliaceae bacterium
AAAGTATCTGCATCACCTGCTCTTCTGCCCTTGTAAGTTCCATATTGCTATTTTATAGTCTGTTTTTATCAATCCTTCAAATCAAATGTACGACTAATTATTTAGTCATGCAAGAGAAAAGCAAAAATAACGACTAATAATTTAGTTGTTTTAAGAATTTTCACTTTTGTTGAAGAAAAAGTGTTGTTGGTTGATAATTAATTAAAATTTGTTTAAATTTGCAGTATTAAATCATACAAAAGATTTTTTATATGGTGTTAATAACCCTTGATGACACATAATCATTAACGCACCCATTTGCTATTTTCGATCTAACTCCATTTTTATTTCACATATAGGTTAATTAAACAAAAGAAGTATGACTCAAAAAACCAACTCGTTTTCAGAGAAGGCCTGTTTAAGCCTCTCTCCGAAAGTTAGGAGGGGCACCTTGGCCGTTTTAATTGCCGGGATGTGCTCGCCTTTGTTTGCTGTTGACCATCCGATGGCAAATAGTTCGGGTTCTCCTTTGGTAACCAAGGAGCTTAACCTGAACGATCAGAACCAGACGGTGGTAGCATCGGGTATTATAACCGATAGCACCGGATTTCCTCTTCCGGGGGTTACCATTATCTAAAAAGGTAATCCGTCGAATGGTACCGTTACTGATGTAACAGGCCGCTTCTCACTTACTGTTCCTGCCAATGCCGTGCTTGAAATCACTTATGTGGGTTTCCAGAAAGTTGAAATCAAGGCCGGTGGCAATCTCAGTATCACCATGAAAGAGCAGGATACCCAGCTTGGTGATGTTGTGGTGGTGGGTTATGGTACCCAGCAGAAAGTGAATCTGACCGGTTCTGTATCCCAACTCGACAGCAAAGCTCTTGCAAGCCGTCCTATCCAAAACGTATCGTCGGGTATTCAGGGTTTGATGCCTGGTGTTACCGTAATGTCGGGCGAAGGCCGTCCGGGACAGGATGGAGCAACCATTCGCGTGCGTGGTGTTGGTACTCTCAATGCCGCCAGCCCATACATCCTCATCGATGGTGTGGAGAGCGGCACAATGAATGCCGTTGACCCCAACGATATAGAGAGCATATCGGTGCTTAAAGATGCTGCATCGGCTGCCATCTACGGTTCAAAGGCATCAAACGGCGTTATCCTTATCACCACCAAACGTGGTAAGAGCGGTAAGACCCGTATAGTTTATAACGGTTACACCGGAATTCAGCAGGCTACTAATATGATTGAGCGGATGAGTTCTGGCGAGTATGCCGAAATCTACAACCGTGTGTTGCGCGAAGCAGGAAAAGCAGAGCGTTTCACTGCCGACGATATCAAGAAGTTTAAAGACGGATCGTCGCCATTCACTCACCCAAATACCGACTGGTACGACCTGGCCTATAAAACCGGTTTCCAGCATCAGCACAACGTTAGTGCAAGCGGCGGTTCGGACAATGTTACCTATATGGCTTCGGCCGGATTCCTTCAGCAGACAGGTATTCTTCCGCACGCCGGACGCGAGCAGTTCAATGCACGTACCAACCTCGACATTAAACTGTCTGAAAGACTGAGTGCTAAGATGAACCTTGCATTTGTAAACAACGACTATAAAGACCCGGATGCAAGTTATGCCGGCGGTAGTTCCGACCAGATTATCCGTCAGCTTAATATCATAGCGCCATGGATTCCTTATAAGCGCGCCGACGGATGGTATGGAACAGTATCCGACGGTAACCCCATTGCATGGCTCGATCTTAACCAGACAGTAAACCGCGACAATCAGAACTTTACCGGATTCCTGTCGGCCGATTATAAGATTATCGATGGTCTTAAGGCAACCCTTCAGGGCTCGTATGTGTCCAATACACAGCATTATAAGAACTTCCGTAAGTTCATTCAGTATAATCCGAATAAGGCCTCCGATCCCAACCGACTCGACGAGCGTTACTACTTATGGAACAGAACAAACTTTGATGCTCTTCTGAATTACGATAAGTCTTTCGGACTGCATAGCCTTAAAGGTCTTGCCGGTTGGCATACCGAGAAGTTCAATTATACCGAGAATACAATGACTCGCCGTAACTTCCCCAATAACGACCTTACCGACATGGATGCTGGTGATGCGTCTACACAGACCAATGGCGGATTAACACGCGAGCTCGCAATGATATCGTGGTTTGGCCGTGTGAATTACGACTTTGCAGGCAAATATCTGTTTGAGGCCAATATTCGTTCCGATGCCTCTTCACGTTTCCATAAGGACAATCGTTGGGGTTATTTCCCCTCATTCTCTGCTGCATGGCGTATCAGCGAAGAGGGTTTTATGGATTCTACCCGCGACTGGCTGAACAACATGAAGCTGCGTACCTCATGGGGTCTGCTTGGTAACCAGGATGCTCTCGACGAGTACTACCCATATATGAACACTTATAAGGTTGATGCAACTTATCCTTTTGCCGGTCAGCTTTATTCTGGATACTATCAGAAATCGTTCAAAAAACAGGATATATCGTGGGAGAAAGCCCGTACATGGGGCGTTGGAGTTGATATGACTGTTATCAACAAGGTGAACCTTACCCTCGATTACTATAACCGTAAGACAACCGATATAATTATGGAGGTTCCTGTGCCCGATGAGTTTGGCCTGGGTGCTTACCGCGATAATGTTGGTTCGCTCGAAAACCGCGGTCTTGAGTTTACTGTGGGCTACAGCGATAAGTGGAACGATTGGAACTGGTCTGTTAATGCCAACGTATCGTACAATAAAAACGAAATACTCGACCTTGGCGGTGTTGACTATCTTACAAGCGGAAACACCCGTCATGCCCTTGGCCATGCCTTTGGTTCGTACTATATGTACAAAGCCGACGGTTTCTTTAAATCTGATCAGGAGGCACAGGATTATATGACCAAATATGCCGGAAAACCGGGATATCCTTTTGTTCGTCCATTCAAAGGTGGTGACCTTAAGTATGTTGATACCAACAACGACGGAAAGATAAACGCCGATGACCGTATTTACAACAACTCATCGACACCTAAATATATCTATGGTTTCAATATTGGCGGTGGATGGAAAAATATCGACCTGTCGCTGATTTTCTCCGGAATGGCCGGTGCATCACGCATCTATAACCAGGAGGCTTTTGGTGACTTCCGTGGCGATACTTCGCACCCTGCCACCATCTGGAGAGACTCATGGACTTTTAATCCCAACAACGCCAAGATGCCGCGTATCTTCGAATCGACAAATTCAAACAGCCATCCACAGCAGGTTATGTCAACATTCTGGCTGCAGAATACCAGCTTCCTGCGCCTGAAAAACCTTCAGCTTGGCTATACCTTACCCAAACAGTGGGTGGAAGTTGCCGGAATTACTAACTTCAGAGTCTATTATTCGGCCGAAAACCTGCTGACATTCGACAAGATGCCTATCAACCTCGACCCTGAGGCCTCAAGTGAGCGTGGTTCTTCATTCCCGCTTCTTAAGACTCACTCCTTTGGTGTAAGTGTTGCTTTCTGATGAGTTAAATACATAACATGAAAAATTTTGATAATATGAAACGAATATCGCTATATATCTTATCGGGGCTGATGGGAGTAATGGCTTCCTGTTCCGACTTTCTTGACACTGCACCTTACGATGCTCTGTCGCCGGCCACTACCCGGAAAACAGAAGATGATGCAACTAAATTTGTAATAGGCGTTTACAATAACTGGTTAGACGGTGGAGGTGTGCTCTATCTCGACTGTGCATCAGATTTTGGTTATAACAACTTCCCATGGGAGGGATACCGTGCCTTGGGCGATGGCTCATTTACTGCCAGCAACACCGGTGCTTCGTTCTACGGTTTTGGCAATATACAGCGTTGTAATATCTTCCTGAATAATGTGGATAACTGCAAGTTTAACGATGACAGTAAACGTAAAGATCTTATTGCACAGGTTAGAGCCATGCGTGCCCACGACTACTTTGAGATGAACTTCTGGTATGGTGGCGTGCCAATTATATCGGTATATGCCGATGCCGAAGAGGCCAAGGTTAAGCGTAACACAGACGCCGAAGTGAGGAAGTTTGTTTACGACGAAATTGATGCGGCAATTAACGATATTGCGGTAACTCCTTCGCAGCGCGGGCGTGTAGCTAAATGTGCCGCACTTGCCATCAAAATGCGTTCGGCACTCTACTGGGGTGATTATCAAAGAGCAAAAGATGCAGCAAAAGCAATTATGGATCTGAATCAGTACTCTATCGAACCCGATTACTCCAAATTGTTTATGATTGCAGGTCAGGGCTCGCCTGAGATTATTCTTGCAGCTCAATATACTCCTGTTACTTTTGGCTTTGGAACTATCGGACAGATGTATAACAATGCCGATGGTGGTTGGTCGTCAATTGTGCCAACACAAAACTTAGTCGATATGTACGAGATGAAGGATGGTCTTACTAAAGAAGAGTCGCCTCTTTACGATCCTGCTCATCCGTTTAAAGATCGAGACCCCCGCATGGCGGCAACAGTCCTGTTCCCTGGTCAGGATTTTGAAGGTGATGTGTTCAATACCCTCGATCAGTTGCTCCCGGATGGCAGCAAAAACCAAAACTTCCCTCTTGTGGCCGATAACGCTTCGAAGACTGCACTTACCTGGGCCAAATATTTGGTTCCTATGAGTCAGTACGACGACATTTGGGATACCGGTGCATGCCCTATCATTTTCCGTTATGCCGAGGTTCTTCTGTCGTATGCCGAAGCTGCCAACGAACTCTCCGGACCGTCAGCTGATGTGTATGATGCTGTGGATCTGGTACGTACCCGTGGCGGACTGCCTGCCGTTGACAGAGCAAAATATGCGTCAAAAGAGACATTGCGTGAGTTGATACGTCGCGAGCGCAGCGTTGAGTTTGCCGGTGAAGGACTTCGTCGTGCCGATATCGTCCGCTGGAAAGA
Source organism: Marinilabiliaceae bacterium (assembly GCA_039811485.1). Lineage (GTDB taxonomy): Bacteria > Bacteroidota > Bacteroidia > Bacteroidales > Marinilabiliaceae > JAGPIS01. The sequence goes on from JBDHYT010000112.1 coordinate 4,929, forward strand.
CAACAGTGGTAAGATGATTGCCGAAACAGTGCTTAACGGTGCACTCAACAGGGTTGTGGGAACGGTAAATAATGCCGAGACCGATGTCTATAAGCGTGCTACTATTGATGTTGCAGCTTCTGCCGATAAAAAACTTGTGGAGAATCGTCAATTTAAACCTCATAATCGTTATTTCCCTATTCCTCAGAGTAGTAGGGATAAAAATCCAAATCTTACCCAAAATCCCGGGTATTGATTTATGATTAATACAAAGGGGCTGTTCGGACGAATGGCTCTATAATAGAAAAGAGAGAGGCTTTGCTCAGAACCTCTCTCTTTTAATTTTCAATTGTGACTGCATCCGCCATGATTGTGGTGATGATGGTGATGATGGTGATGGTGTTCATGCGAATTGCAGTTTGAACCATTATCGATGATTGCTCCTGCAATATACTTCTCTATTAGTATGTCAATATCTCCACTGCATCCGCGTAAAACTGAAATTCCGGCATCCGATAGTTTAGTTACTGCTCCTGCACCTATTCCGCCAGCAAGCATTGTGGTAACTCCCTTTTGTGCAAGGGTATGGGCTATTGTTGATTTGCAGCCGCAACCTTTTGGCGAATCCAAGTTTTCGCTGGCTGTAACCTGGTTATCCTCAATTGTTACTATGCGATAAATTTCGCATTGGCCAAAGTGTCCGTCAACTTTATTCTGATTGTTGACAGGAATCGCTATTTTCATAATGATACATTTTTGTTGGAATAGTAGCAAAATAACTCTGTTTTCCTGGCTATTCCTTGGTTGTTGTTCCGTTTATTTTGCATCCCCAACTCTTTTCCTTATGTCTTATTGGGAATTGGGATAATTGCAATACAAATATAATGAGCAAATGTTCATTATGCAAATAAATGAACAGGTTATTTCTGAAAATATATTACACAATAACGAGATTTCTCACTGCTCCCCAAGCAATCGGGACGTGATGACAACTGATTTATTGTAGATTTAGCTACGCTGAACTTCGTTTCTTCGCTTTGCTACCAATGACAGTGTTTGGTAAATGAGATCTCTCACTTCGTTCGAGATGACAGTCCGTTAAGGGCTGGGGGGGTGGTGTATGAAAGGTCCGCGAATTACACAAATAAACACGAATAATATAAAAGTCATTCTTATAAGTTACTTATGTATAATTAGAACGCATTTTTACCCTGGCATTGACAGTGGAGCGAGGAAATAAGGCCCAGCAGAGCTCACTCTAACTTATTCGTTTGGCTTGCCAAGAATCTCAAAAATCAATCTTCTGCTGTGTGTCGATAAGTCTGAAGCTTTTACGGTGCAATGGTGTTGTACCAAACTCTATTATTGCTTTCCGGTGATCTTTGGTTGGATAGCCTTTGTTTTTTTTCCAGTTATAATTTGGATATTCGTTGTCTAACTGCATCATTATCTCGTCGCGGTGTGTCTTTGCCAGAATGCTTGCAGCTGCAATTGCCAGATACTTGCCATCGCCGCCTACCACACAGGTGTGGGGTGTAGTTCTATATTTTTTAAACCGGTTGCCATCTATCAGCAGATGCTCAGGTTTGATTTTCAGTTGGTCGATGGCCCGGTGCATGGCAAGAAACGATGCATTGAGAATATTGATTTCGTCAATTTCGGTATTGCTCACTACTCCTACGGCCCATGCTGCTGCTTCCGACTCGATGATGGTGCGCAGTTTTTCGCGTTGTTTCCCGGTTAGCTTTTTTGAGTCGTTCAGTATTTCGTTATGAAAGCCGTCAGGAAGTATTACTGCGGCAGCCACCACCGGACCTGCAAGACAGCCTCGGCCGGCTTCATCGCAACCCGCTTCGGTAATACCATGATTCAGACAGGCCAGCAGACTCGTCATTGTAGTTCGTTGTATATTACTGTCATCACCGTTTCTCCCACTGCCTTAAGGGTTTGGGTGCTTACGTTTTCCATTGTGTCGTTGTGGGTGTGCCAGTAGTTTCCGAATCCTGTCTCTGAAATCATGTCGTACTGTATTATGTCAACGCAGGGAATGCCGCGGTGCTTGTGTACATACACATGATCGTCGGTTATTGTTCCGCCATCCGAATAGATAAAATTGGCAGAGTAACCAAGTTGTGCAGCACTCTCCCATATTTGTTTCACAAGTTTGGGGGCAAACTGCATCGAGTATCCCTCCCTGAAGAACGTGGCGTCTGGTGCACCCACCATATCAAGCAGAATTCCGTATCGGGCCTCATAACCTTTTACATGTGGATTCTTTCCCCAGAACTGCGTCCCCAGACACCATGTGTCGGCTTTGTAGTTGGTTTGTATGTGGTCGGGTGTGCCATAATCTTCGGCGTCGAAAAATATTATGTCGATGCCCATGTCGGTTGGTGTTGATTGCAGATTACGTGCAATTTCGAGCAGCACACCTACACCGCTGGCTCCATCGTTGGCTCCGCTGATGGGTGTGTTACGCCTGGATGGATCGCTGTCGTGGTCGGCAAACGGACGGCTGTCCCAGTGGGCAAACAGGAGAAGACGGTTGCGTTTTTGGGGTTGATACTGTCCAATTATATTTTTGATGCTTAGGTTGGTATTGTCGAATGCCTTCACTTCTCCCTGTTGCACTATCACATCGGCACCAAACCGCTTCAGCTCGCTCTCGAGATATAGTGCACACTCCTTGTGTGCATCGCTGTTGGGAACCCTGGGGCCGAAAGCAACCTGACGCTCTATGAAGTGATAGGCGGAGTCGGCATTGAATTGTGGCACCTTAATCTCTTTGTTTATAGTTGCCGTTTTGTGATTGTTTACATTGCTTTTTCCGCACGATGTCATCAATATGGTTGCTGTTGCCACAAAGGCAGTTATATGTGATAGTTTCATTCCGTTATAGTTTTATCTTATTCCAGTTCCCATTCAAAA
>JBDHYT010000113.1:0-7830 GCA_039811485.1 Marinilabiliaceae bacterium
ATCTCTTTAGGTGCTTTGTTCCTCTTGCAATAAATGCTTAGCTGTTTACCAGTTCCTCTTTCAGATATTGGCCGGTGTACGACTGGGTGCACTCGACTAATTTCTCGGGAGTCCCTTCAAACACAATATTACCTCCTTCGACTCCTCCCTCGGGACCAAGGTCAATAACCCAATCTGCACTCTTTATCACATCCATGTTATGCTCGATAATAAGTAGCGAATGACCGTTGCCGATAAGTGCAGTAAAGGCTGCCAGCAGTTTGTTGATATCGTGAAAATGCAATCCCGTAGTGGGTTCGTCGAAGATGAAGAGTGTGGGCTCGCTCTTCTCGTTGGCGAGAAATGAAGCCAGTTTTACCCGCTGGCTTTCGCCACCACTCAGCGTACTCGACGACTGCCCAAGTTTGATATAACCAAGACCTACATCGGCAAGAGGCTTTAGTTTCTGCACTATTCTCTTTTCGGTTGCTCCTTTGGATGCTGAAAACAACTCAATGGATTGATTGACAGTCATCTCTAAGATGTCGTGTATGTTGTTGCCCTGGTATTTAACATCCAGTATCTCATCCTTGAACCGTTTCCCTTTGCAGTGTTCGCACTGCAGCACTATATCGGCCATAAACTGCATCTCTACCCGTATGATGCCCTCGCCCTGACATTCGGAGCATCGGCCACCATCGATATTGAACGAGAAATGCGAGGCCGTGATTCCGTTCTGCTTCGACTGTGGCTGGTCGGCCATCAGTTTGCGTATCTCGTCGTAGGCTTTAAGATAGGTAGCCGGATTGGAGCGCGAACTCTTTCCTATGGGATTCTGATCGATAAATTCGACAAGTCTGATGCTTTTATAGTCGCCCTTCAACTGGTCGAACGAGCCTGTTTTATCGGCATATCCACCCATTTGTTTGGCAAGGGCAGGATATAAAACCTTCGACACCAATGTAGATTTTCCCGATCCGCTAACACCGGAAACCACGGTCATCACATTAAGGGGAAATCTCACATTAAGATTTTTCAGGTTATTCTCTCTGGCTCCTGTTATCTCTATAAATTGGTTCCACTTTCGCCTTGAGCGTGGCACCATAATCGACATTTCGCCCGATAGGTATTTGGTTGTCAGACTTTTGTCCGATTTTTCAAGTTCGCTGAAGTCACCCTGGACTACCCCTTCGCCCCCCAGACGTCCGGCACCGGGGCCGATATCGATTATCTGGTCGGCCGACCGGATAATCTCTTCGTCATGCTCCACCACAACCACCGTATTGCCTTGCTGTTTAAGCTTTTGCAATACAGATATCAGCAGCTGGGTGTCGCGTGAGTGGAGGCCGATGCTTGGTTCGTCGAGTATATAAAGCGAGCCCACAAGTGAACTTCCAAGCGATGTTGCCAGGTTGATGCGCTGACTCTCGCCACCCGAAAGGGTAGAGGATAGCCTGTTGAGCGTGAGATATTTAAGACCTACGTCATTTAAAAAAGTTAGTCGGGCCTGAATCTCAACCAGCAATCTGCCTGCTATCTTTTGCTCGTGTTGCGGGAGCGATAGTGCATTGAACCACTCCTTCAATTGTCCAACCGGCATCACCACTAACTCACCAATATTCTTGCCGTTTATTTTGATAAATGTGGTCTGTTTTTTCAGCCTCGTGCCTTTACAATCAGGGCATGTTGTTTTCCCTCTGTAGCGCGACAGCATCACACGGTACTGGATTTTGTACTGTTTCTCCTCCACATATTTGAAGAAATCATCTATCCCTTCAAAATATCTGCATCCCGACCAGAGTGTCTCTTTCTGTTTCTCACTAAGTTCGTAGTAGGGTTTGTGAACAGGAATATCTGCCTTGGCTGCATTTTTCATCACCTGATCCTTCCATTCGCTCATCTTTTCGCCTTTCCAGCACGCTACTGCATCCTCAAATATCGAAAGATTCTTGTCGGGAATCACCAAATCCTCATCTATACCTATCACATTGCCAAAACCCTCGCAACGCGGACATGCGCCCACAGGATTGTTGAAGGCAAACATGTGTTCGGTAATCTCTTCAAACTCAATTCCATCGGCCTCTAAACGATTGGAGAAAACCATGTCGTTAGTGCCTTTATCTTCGAATATGCGGAGGATGCACTCGCCACTCCCTTCGTAAAAAGCTGTCTGTACAGAGTCGGCAAGCCTGCTTATGGTATCTTCGTCGTTGCTGGCCGACAAGCGGTCGATAACCAGGTATATTGGCTCGTTGCAAGCATGGTTGTCGGTTCCAAATTCATCGATTCTGAAAAATGTGCCATTATGTTCTATTCGGCTGAAGCCCTGTTGTTTAAGCGTGTTTAGATGTTCGTTGCAACTACGGTCGGCAGGTATTGTTATCCGGGCCAGCAGTGCTACTTTTATGCCTCCTTCGAGATTAATAAAGGCATTGGTAACATCGGTGACGGTATGCCGCTTAACCTCATTTCCGCTGATGGGCGAATATATTTTGCCTATGCGTGCAAAAAGCAACTTAATGTAATCGTATATCTCGGTGGATGTTCCTACCGTCGAGCGGGGGTTGCGGGTGTTTACCTTTTGCTCTATCGCAATCGCCGGCGGAATACCTTTGATGTAATCGACCTCAGGCTTGTCGATTCGGCCAAGAAACTGGCGTGCATACGAACTTAGACTCTCCACATATCTTCGCTGCCCTTCGGCATAAAGCGTGTCGAAGGCCAGCGACGACTTACCCGAACCCGACACACCTGTGATTACCACTAAGCGGTTGCGCGGAATCTTAACGTCGATATTTTTAAGGTTGTGTACCCTGGCACCTTTGACTTCAATATATTTTTCCGACATAAACAAAACTATAAGATTACAAAGATACCTAATTGTATTTGCATTAAATCTTAAAAAGGTTGTGGGTTTTAATTTTTTTTTGTTTCTTAGCGATGTTTAATAATCATAAAAATTAATTGCCTATCGGAACAGTTGTACGCATTTTTACTTTTGTTATAAGACATGAAGAAACTACGTAACCTGTCTGATGAAGAGCTTGTTAAGCTGTTTGTAGAAGGCAAAACCGAGTGTATTGAAGTTTTGATTGAACGTCATAAAAGCAAGGTGTTCTCATATATCGTTATGTGTGTCAAACAGTATGAGATAGCCGAAGATATTTTTCAAGACACTTTTTTAAAAGTCGTTCAGTCGTTGAAAGCAGGCCGGTATCAGGAAAACGGCAAGTTCTCCTCTTGGGTGATGCGCATATCCCACAATCTTATCATTGACCATTTTCGCCGTCTGAAGAATATGAGTTGCATATCGAAGGATGAGTGCGATTACGACTTGTTTAACCAGGCTAAGTTTTCGGAGGCGTCGGTAGAGTCGAAGATGGTGTACGAGCAGCTGTTGAGCGATATTGGAAAGTTGGTCAAACATCTGCCCGACAATCAACGTGAAATTATTGAAATGCGTCATTTTAAGGGACTTAGCTTTAAGGAGATTGCCGAAGAGACCAATGTAAGCATCAATACTGCACTTGGACGAATGCGTTATGCCATACTGAATCTTAGGAAAATGGCGGATGAGAATAATCTGATTGTTAATTTTTAAGAGTGATGCAATAATGCGGCTACATAGGCGTTTATTAATTGAAAACAAAAACGCCTATGAAGGAAATTTACGCACATTTAACATCCGATTCCGGCATGCAGGCAGCCAACAGCAGTCGTTTGCTTGCTATTTTTGAAAACATCCCCGATAATCGTTTTGCCTCTGTGGCGGTGATGCCGTCGGTGGCCGTCATGGCCAAATTGAAGGCGAAGATTAAGGTGATGATTGAACAGGATAGTAAAAAAGGCAGACACTGAAAAGGTCTGCCTTTGGTTATTTATAAAAGGTTTGCTTGAATGCCTCGTAACGCCCTCTCTTTCGGATGGAGTTGACCCATAGAGCCGACAAGTACCCCAGACCATATCCCACAGTTTGCACTAAACTGGCATAGGTGGCTATAAATGCCACTTTCAGCGACTTTGTAGTGGCTATGGCATCTGCCATTATCACCATTGGGATGATGATGTAGGGCAGTAAAAACAGCCTGCTGACAGTGAGCGAAAGTATGGCTGCTAAAGGTATTGAAAGCACAAACAGTGATGGTAGAAGATGTACCAGCTTCAGTGAGCCTTTGTGGCGGTGTGTCAGTTCGACCCGTGCAGCTCCCGAATTGAATACCTGCTTGAAAAACGATTTAAATGTGGTGCGTCGTTTGTGATATACAAAAGTATCAGACACAAGCCCGATCTTCATCCCGCTCTTGTGGGCCTTTAGGCTGAAATCCAGATCTTCGCCAAAACGCATATCGGAGAAGCCACCCAGCTTATTGAATAGTTCCCGCTTAACGCCAAGATTGAAACTCCGGGGATAAAATTTGTCGAGTTTTCGTTTGCCTCCTCTTATGCCGCCTGTGGTCAGAATGGAGGTCATAGAGTAGGATATTGCCTTCTGGATGGGCGAAAAAAAGGTGTGAGCCTTGTCGGGACCACCAAAACAGTCGAGATCTTCAACTTCCAGATGCCCGATTATTTTGTTGAAATAGTCGGACGGAATAACACAGTCGGAGTCGAAAAACAACAGGTATTCGCCCCTGGCATGTTCGGCACCCTTGTTGCGTGCAAGCCCCGGGCCGGTGTTGTCCTGATATATGTATTTAATATCCAGCTGATTGGCAAAATGGGCTATCTCGTGCTCGCATGTTTCGGTAGAGCCGTCTTCAACCACAATTACTTCCATGTGCGACTTGATAAGTTGCATTGTAAGTGAGTCCAGCAGCTCAACAATCTCCTCCGGACGGTTATAAACCGGTATTATAACAGAAAACTTAATCATATCGGCTCTTCATTTTCAATCTTATGCTCCAATTGGTAATTGTGTTGCATAATTAGAGAAATTGGCTCAATTATCCGAATATTTAATGCTAATAATTCTTAAACAGTTCTTTTTGATTCTTTTCTGACCCGCAGGAGCTCCGGTTCAATTTTGAATATTGATATAAAAATGAGGATAGATATTGCATATCAGCACCATACTTTCGATTTGACTTTTAAACTGATTTTGATTCAAAATTGCTGATGTTGGTATCTCTTTGAATTTTAGAGTGTTGGTGTTTTTTTGTGATGATGGTTGTCATTTATATTTTATAGCCGGAATTGCAATGTTTTTCAATCTTTGCCTCCGATGGGTTAAATAGTTGTAAATTATAAGAAATGGTTTTTTATTATAAAAAAAATGTTGCAAATTTGCACGTCTTACAATTGAAATATAGCGAATTATAACAAAATTGAATATTTAATTTTGAAAACGATGATTAAAAGTCCACTTCAGATTGCCAGGGGCGGTTATGCTCCCAAAACTCCTGCCACCATTAAAGGAGCTACCATGCTTGTTGTAGGCGATGCTACCGAGTCGGTTGCCGATCAGGCAGATATCAAAGCGATGTTCCCAAATACATACGGAATGCCTTTGATTACTTTTGAACCCTCGTCAGATGTTAAAATATCGGAGGTTAAAAATGTTGGAGTTATTCTCTCTGGCGGTCAGGCTCCGGGTGGTCACAACGTTATCTCCGGTCTTTTCGACGGATTGAAGAAACTCAATAAAGATAATAAACTGTTTGGTTTCCTTGGCGGCCCCAGCGGCCTGATTGAGAACCAGTATATCGAAATCACTGCCGATTTGGTTGACCAGTATCGCAATACTGGTGGTTTCGACATCATCGGTTCGGGACGTACTAAACTTGAAGAGACCGAACAGTTCGATATTACTTATCAAAACTGTAAAGCTCTTGGTATCAAAGCTCTTGTAATTATTGGCGGTGACGACTCAAACACCAACGCTTGTGTGCTTGCCGAGTATTTTGCTCAAAAACAGTATGGCCTTCAAGTTGTTGGTGTGCCTAAAACCATCGATGGCGACCTTAAAAACGAAATGATTGAGACCTCTTTTGGTTTCGACACTGCCTGCAAAACATATAGCGAGCTTATTGGTAACATACAGCGCGATGCTACTTCAGCTAAAAAATACTGGCACTTCATCAAGTTGATGGGTCGCTCGGCATCACACATTGCCCTTGAGTGTGCCCTCCAGACTCAGCCCAACATTGCAATTATCTCCGAAGAGGTGGAGGCAAAACAACAGACTCTTGATGATGTTGTTAACTATATAGTTAATATTGTGCTTAAGCGCGCCCGTAACGGCGAAAACTTCGGAACAATTCTTATTCCCGAAGGTCTGGTTGAGTTTATTCCTGCCATGAAGCGTCTGATTGCTGAACTCAATGATCTGCTTGCCCACCATGAGGCAAAAATCAACTCGTTTGAGGGCAACAAGGAGAGACGCGAATATGTGGCCAGCCTGCTGACTCCGGGTTCAGCCGAAGTGTTTGTGTCGCTTCCCAACAACTTTGCCAACCAGCTGATGCTCGACCGCGATCCGCACGGAAACGTTCAGGTGTCGCTTATCGAGACAGAGAAACTGCTTATCGATATGGTAAAGGCAAAAATCAAGAAGATGAGAAAAGCAGGTGAAGTGGAATATAAGATGAGCGGCCAGCCTCACTTCTTCGGATACGAAGGCCGTTGCGCATCGCCAACCAATTTCGATACCGACTATTGCTACTCGCTTGGCCAGGTTGGTGCATTGCTTATTGGTGCCGGCAAAACAGGATATATGGCGTCGGTCCGTAACCTTACCAAGCCTGCCGATCAGTGGATTGCAGGCGGTGTGCCCATCACTATGATGATGAATATGGAGCGCCGCCATGGTAAACTTAAGCCTGTTATCCAGAAGGCGTTAGTGAAACTTGATGGTGCACCTTTCAAGAAGTTTGTTGAAAAACGCGATGAGTGGGCACAAAATACATGCTATGTATATCCGGGTCCAATCCAATACTTCGGCCCATCAGAGGTTTGCGATTCTACTACAAAAACTTTGGAACTTGAGCAGAACTAATCCTTAGGATTAATCGTTATAGAAGAACCGGAAAGAGATAATGCTTTTCGGTTCTTTTTTTAAACCCTTTTTTATGTTGAATTTTGTCCCGTTTGTCCAAACACCTCTGAATGGCTCCCAGGTAATAGTTCCGGTGGGTGTGTTATTATTTTCTGACAGGATGACCTTTTTGACATTCAGAATTGAATTAATGAATATTTGTATATTATTTACTGCTGCTTTGGCCCATTCCCAATCAAATGACGTTTTTGTACGCCTGACCCGATAATATACCTGAGTACCACCTTCCAGATTTTTCAGATTATCAAACATCACATAGTGACTCAAATTAGGATCATAAGGATAGGAACCCACAGTTGTAGTATGCGTGGCAAATGTAGGATCCGTTGATCGCTGCACTTCAAAATTATCATTCTTTATATAGCCGTTACCTAAGTTATAGATATTGGCATCCCAACTCACTTTGACAGAATCTCTGCCATCATAATCAGCCATAACTGCGGAAGGCCAAACATAGGCCGGGACATCCACATCCTGCGACGATGTATAGGAAAATATCCCATCTTTTCCGGTAAATATGGTCTTGAATTGATGTGTAATATTGGTGTTATTCATATCAACCTCCAATGTGCCGGAAGGCGCCCAGTTGCTATTGTCTATACTTAAATCAGTAGCATTGTCATCAATATAATGCTTTACCGAATACCGATTATGGTTAAATATACCTACAGAATCCGAATAAGCATATTTTAAGGTCATCTTTCCCGGATTAGAGGACGGAGAGTAAGAAAAGGCTACGGAATTAACTGCAGGATTTTCCACTGTAATATTATAGTGAGCAGAAGAAGGACCCCAAT
>JBDHYT010000114.1:0-7819 GCA_039811485.1 Marinilabiliaceae bacterium
CAGAAGGCAGATGTGGTGATAATAGATACGGCAGGCCGGCTTCATAATAAGGTGAACCTGATGAATGAGCTGTCGAAGATTAAAAACGTGATGAAGAAGGTTGTGCCCGATGCACCACACGAAGTGCTGCTTGTACTCGACGGATCGACAGGACAGAATGCCTTTGAACAGGCCAAGCACTTTACTGCCGCCACCGAAGTATCGGCACTGGCAATCACCAAACTCGATGGTACAGCCAAAGGCGGAGTTGTGATAGGAGTATCGGACCAGTTCTGCATACCGGTAAAATATATCGGCATTGGCGAAGGTATAGAAGACCTGCAGCTGTTCAATAGAGCCGAATTTGTTGATTCACTATTCAAGTCATAAAAGAGCCGGATATCTTTTTTTGATATTTATAACGATTAAAACGATTGCAGGTACTATATTTGCAGTCGTTTTTTATTTAATACCGATAATATGCCCAATGTAAAAGGCAAACGAGTAGATGTAATCACACTGGGATGTTCGAAGAACTTAGTTGACAGCGAGTTCCTTATCCGTCAGTTTAAAGCAAACGGAATAGAGGTGGCACACGACCCCCAGACACCCAAAGGTGAGATAGTGGTTGTGAATACCTGTGGTTTCATTGGCGATGCCAAAGAAGAGTCGATTGATATGATACTTCAGTTTGCCAACCAGCGCAAACGAGGCAAGATAAAAGGCCTTTACGTGATGGGATGTCTCTCGGAGCGTTATATGAACGATCTGAAAGGCGAGATACCCGAGGTAGATAAATATTACGGTAAATTCAACTGGAAAGAGCTTGTTACCGAGATAGGAGCAACTTACCGCCGCGACCTGATGAACGAGAGAAGCCTCACCACACCCGGTCATTATGCATACCTTAAAATATCGGAAGGGTGTAACCGCACCTGCTCATACTGTGCCATACCAATAATCACCGGGAAGCACAAAAGCAAACCGATGGAAGAGCTTGTGGATGAAGCAAAAAGACTGAGAGATGCAGGAGTTAAAGAGCTTCAGGTGATAGCACAAGACTTGTCGTACTATGGCTACGACCTGTATAAAGGCAGCCGTCTGCCACAACTGGTTGAGAGTCTGGCCGAGATTGACGGCATAGAGTGGATAAGGCTCCACTACGCCTATCCGGCAGGTTTCCCGATGGATCTGCTGCGGGTGATGGCCCAGCAGCCCAAAGTGTGCAACTATATGGATATTGCGCTTCAGCATGCCAGCGACAATATGCTTAAACTGATGCGCCGCAACGTAACCAAAGAACAGACCAAAGAACTTATATCGGAGATGCGCCGTCAGGTTCCGGGAATACATCTGCGTACCACATTTATTGCAGGTCACCCAGGAGAGACAGAGGATGACTTCAGGCAACTGCTACAGTTTGTGGAAGATACACGCTTTGAGCGACTTGGAGTGTTCCCGTATTCACATGAAGATGATACCTACTCCTGGAAAAACTATAAGGATGATATTCCGGAAGAGGTTAAGCAAGAACGAGCCGAGCAGGTTATGGAGCTTCAGAACCGCATAAGTGCAGAGCATAATGCAGCCAAAGTGGGTAAAGAGATGAAGGTGATAATCGACAGGCTTGAGGGTGATTCATATATAGGCCGTACAGAGTTCGACTCGCCAGAGGTAGATCAGGAGGTGATAATAACCGCCGCCGACGGAGAACTTAGCATTGGTGAGTTTTATAATGTATCAATAACCGGATCAGAAGATTATGATTTGTATGGGAAAGTTGTTTAATAATTGACAATGGATAATTGACAGTTGACAATGACTCGTTCAGTTGAAAGTGGAGAGTTGAAAATTGAGAGTGAAGACCCTGATAGTGTCGAAAGTATCGAGAGGATGTGGAGTTTAAGAGTTAAAAAGTAAAATAGTTCAATAGTCGTGAAGTCACGGAGGCATGAGTAATTGACAGTTAATATATTTGATTGTAGATTAGTAGGTAATACTGGTTAATTGTAAGTAATTCTATCGGCTCGGAGAGCCAGACCATACATAACCGTGGATTTCAACCCACGGAACACGCACACCACACATGCTGCCCAGAGCGGCAGAACAAAACGAAGAGGCATTGGAGGAGCTCCGGTTAAATAAATGGACAATTGATTTATCTGTTGAAAGTTGAGCGTGGGAAGTTGACACTATCCCATGTTTTTTGGATTTGTATTACGACCCTACAGGGCTTGTGAAAACCATATTTATTTTTCGATGGGCATCACCCATCGTTAATATATAGCGCCCTTTCAGGGCTTTTGTTAAATCTAAATTATTATTGTCTAAAGGTAATCCTCTTCGCTAATTAATAAAGCTCTTTCAGGGCCTTTATATATTACAGCCCTGAAGGGGCGCAATATCATAAGACAGGGTGAAGCCCTGTAACTGATATCATTAATGAATATTACTAAAATCATTTCTGCATATTAAAAAAATCATTAAATTTATTCTATAAATTGATAAAATTACGAACCTAACAATATTTAAATCTATGAATAAGTTATTCTTGATTACAGCATTCCTATTTTTAACTCTTGGTGGTGTATATTCACAAGACAGGATAATAACCACTCAGCAGGATACCATCGAATGTAAGATTATTACAATATCGGACCAAGCGATTTTTTATGAACAACAGATTAAGTCCGGCCAGGTGATTGGAAACAACATATCATTAGCCAATGTAGCTCAATATTATCGTAACACAACTAACAACACAAACCTATTTAACAATTAGAATAAGGTTACCACACAACGTGCTAAACCATCAAACCGTATAGTTTTAACCTTTGGTGGTGGATTATCAAATATGCCAAGATTTCTTGAATATATATCAAATAGTGATGAACAGACATCTAATTATGATAATCTTAAAAGTGGACCGCATATCAATTCGGGTATTCACTATCTTATTTCCAACCAAATAGGTTTAGGTATTGAGCACTCATTTTTCACATCTAAATTCAAAGGAGATAATTATGAGCAGATATCTTCATCAGTATATATTACATCTTCAGAAAAACATAGACAATATGTCAATTTTATAGGTCCATCGTTCATGTTGCAAACAAAACTTGATGAAAAAGAGAAGTTTACCTTCAGGGCAACATTAGCGTTAGGCGTTTCATATATCAGAATGGAGATTAGACATTCAGTTCCTGCTCCAAGCAGCACCGGTTATGACCAGTTTATAATCAATACACTTATGAAAGGGAATAACTTCGGTGGAAAAGCAGGAATATCAGTAGATTATCATCTGTTAGACAGATTATCACCGGGACTGGGTACTAGCTTTATATACACCACATTAAGCAAAGCCGATGTGGATATAAAAGATAACAGAGGTAAATATATATCATTGAATAATCAAAAGTTAGACAACAAATTGGACTTTTCGAGGATAGATGGCACATTTATAGTACGCATACATTTTTAACTTTAAAGAAATCATGTTATGAAAAACACGATAAAAAGCATAATATCTATTATAGTAGTTCTATCGACATACAGTTGTAACAGCGACTTCTTAAACGACAACTTAAGCAGTAAAAATCAGTTGTCGGGAGATTCAAACATATACATATCATCCGATTGGGAGAAGACATCCTATCAATTTATGTTACCCGGAGTGACAGACCAAGAGTATGAAATATCCTCCAAACCTTCATGGTTACATATAGATAACACAAAAGGGAAAATTATTGACGGAGTAGCAACCATACAATGTCGGGCTTCAAAGATGAACCTAACCCAAAATTACGGTATATTCCTCGAATTCATGACAGTAAAGTCACAATCAATAAGTTATAAAGTGCCTGTGGCATATTTAAAAGAAGGAAATCCGGTAATCAGAGTAAATGATAACCTTACAATAGCCCAATATGATAATAATAACATAACATTAAATATAAGCAATCAAGGTGATGGTCTGTTGTTATGGGAAATTATAGAAATGCCTGACTGGCTTAAACTTGACACTGAAGCAATTTCCTTTGACAATATAATTATTGAAAGTTATTACAGCTACGACATACCGTTTAAATTAAATATTGATAAATTAATAACCCAAGATTTAAACGGTAAAATTACTATACGCAGTAACGATAAGAATAAACCATTACTAACCATAAACGTATCAATGATTGCGGGTGATCCTAGTTTGGGTATCAATTTCTCATCCATTAATTTTAAGATAGGAGAGATGATTCAAACGGAAAAAATAGAGAATTATGGCAACGGTTATCTCATGTGGGAATTTGAAAATATTCCCAAATGGCTCACCATCAGTCCGTCGAAAGGTATTTGCAATCCTTATTCCTATTCAGGCGACATAACATTCACCTGTGATGCAAGCAAACTTACAGAAGGAGTAAATTCCGCAATAATAAAACTAAAAACCAATGACAAGGACAATCAGTCATACAACATATCGGTTAGCATAGTAATGCCGGGTAACAATAAAAACAAAGTATCCGTAGAGGGAAGCATAGTAGATATGGTATTCGATCAAACTAACGACATTATCTATTACGCAACCAGCAAACCCAATAAGCTGATTGCCATAGATATAAACAACAAAGAAGTTGTAAAAAACATATTACTTCCCAAAGCCCCCACCAGTTTGGCTATTAATGAAAATTATAGCAACGCAGCGGTAGCATATAATGGCTACATTAGTTCCATTGATATTGCAACTAATACCATAACAGCTACCTACACCGTTGATTATTCTATATATGATATAGCTTGGGCACATGATAACACGTATTGCTTCACACAGAAGGGTGGAAGTTTCACTAATCTTCATTGGATAGATATGGCTAACGGTTCAATAGTTGACAGCCCCAAGAAAGATTTGGATGGAGCATCAATAATCAAAAAAATACCCGGTGAAAACTACATAATTGCAACAAGGAAGCAAACATCACCATCGGGATTTTATGTATTTGACATAGCAACCAAACAGCTAAAATCCTACTCGCATCAGGCACTAACCAACTTTTGGTTCTCGAGCGATAGTAAATATTTATACTCTGAAAATGCAAACGTGTATCGCACATCAAACATAATGGATGGAAATGATACATTTGATCAAGAGTTAAATGCAATAGATAGAATAGATTTTGAAAACTATCCTAAACTGCTTGATGTGCATCACCGGAACAACAACCTATGGGTTATTAAAAGAAACGGCAACTCATATAATGAGGAAAGAGAAATATACAAAGTTGAAAATACTGACTATTCAATAGTTGATATGATAGCTTATGATGCACTATATCAGACAGATGAGGGCACGTCTCCTTTTTATATTATTGCTGAATATATTGTAGTAAACAGTGACGAGACGGAAATGACAGTAATATGCAGAGGTAGAGATATTGACAGCTGGGTGATTCAATATATACCTATAAACAAGTAAAAACAATTTCAGTACTCAAAAGGAAAAAAAATCCCGCAGAACTTCTGCGGGATTTTTATTAATTTAACTTAGCAATATATTCTAAGCCAATCTCTTTAAGTTTGTATTTCTGAATTTTACAGCTTGCAGTTTTTGGGAAATCATCAACAAAAATCACATGTTTGGGGATTTTGTAACGGGCAATTTTGCCACGGCAGAACTCCTGCACCATCTCCTGAGTAAGAGAGGCATCCTTCTTCGCCTTAATAAAAGCACCCACGATTTCACCATACTTTTCATCCGGTATTCCTGCCACCTCAATCATCTCAACCTGAGGTATTTGATAGATGAAATTCTCAATCTCGCGGGGGTATATATTTTCACCACCCCTGATAATCATATCCTTGATACGGCCGGTAATACGGTAAAAACCATCCACATCCTGTACAGCCAAGTCGCCCGAGTGGAGCCACCCATCCTTATCGATGGCATTACGCGTAGACTCCTCATTCTTATAATAACCCTTCATCACATTATAACCGCGGCAGCAAATCTCACCCTGCACGCCAGGAGGACAAGGATCACCCGTTTCGGGATCAAAAATCTGCACCTCCACATTGGGGAAGCTGATTCCCACAGTAGTAGCCCTAATCTCAGGTGAGTGGTAAGTTCGCGAAGCTGTCATACCAGGCGAAGTCTCGGTAAGGCCATACACACTGATGATATCCTTCATATTCATGCGCTCCATCACCTCCTTCATAGTCTCGATGGGGCACAGCGCACCTGCCATAATACCTGTACGGAGCGACGACAAGTCGAACATATCGAACATCGGGTGGTTAAGCTCGGCGATAAACATGGTAGGCACACCATAGAGAGCAGTACACTTCTCCTTCTGCACCGATGCCAAAACCAGTAACGGATCGAAATCCTCGATAACAACCATTGTGGCACCATGAGTTACTATGGCACAAAGCGCAAGCACACATCCGAAGCAGTGGAAAAACGGCACACACACCAAAAGACGCTCATCAGCAGTATATTGCATACACTCACCCGTAGAGAAACCGTTATTCAGGATATTATGATGAGTAAGCATCACACCCTTGGGGAAACCAGTAGTGCCCGATGTATATTGCATATTCACCACATCGTGACAATCGACCGAATCAACAATTTTGCGGTAAGCCTCTTCATCCTGATGCTGCCCCAGAAGGATTAGTTCGGCAGTAGAGAACATACCACGATGTTTCTCCGGGCCTATAAAAACAACATTCTTTAGTTCGGGAAACTTTCCGGCATGCAGATTTCCGCGCATGTGTTCCTTTAGTTCGGGCACAAGTTCGAAAGCCATATTCACATAGTCGCTATCGCGAAAACCATTGATAAGGCAGAGGGTATGTATATCTGCATTTTGGAGCAGATACTCCAGTTCGGCCAGTTTATAGTTGGTGTTGATAGTTACCAGAACCGCACCCAGCTTGGCTGTGGCGAACATAAAAGTAGTCCAGTCGGGCACATTGTTGGCCCAGATACCCACTTTGGAGTCCTTTTTAACACCAATAGCCATCAATCCTTTAGCCAGATTATCAACCCTTTGGTTAAATTCGGTATAAGTAAACCTAAGATTACGGTCGGGATAGACAATAAACTCCTTGTTGGGAGTCTCACGGGCATATTTTTCAAGAACAGAGCCCAGAGTATAGTCGAGTAGTTGCATTGCAGTCGATTATTTACAGAGGAACATAAATAACAGCCAGCACCTTAGCCTGGTTATTGTCGGCCGATTTGATACGGTGTTCAACAATAGAGTCGATATAGATACTGTCGCCCTGGTTGAGAACATATATATCCTTACCATACATAACCTCCAGTTTACCCTCCAACACAAAAATAAACTCCTCACCCTCGTGCGACGAAACACTCTCACTATCTGCGTCTTGTGGATTAATAGTGATGATGAACGGTTCCATCTGACGGTCGCTTTTATCGGGAGCCAGCGAGAAGAAATTCAGATTGGCATTCTTCTTATTTGGATCCACCATTTTTAATGAGTCGTGGTGTTCGTGTGCCCTGACAAGAGTAGGTCCCAGAGTCGGCTGATCGTCGAGGAAAGTACCCAGACGCACCCCCATGGTACGAGCCAGGCGCACCAAGATGCCTATGCCCGGAGCAACCCTGTTTTCCTCTATTTCTGATAGTTGCGAAGCAGTGATGTGCGAAATAGCAGCCACATCCTGAAGAGATTGTTGTTTTGATTCTCGGATCTGTTTTATCCGGCTACCAACGTTAAACTTAACGGTCATACAAAATAAAAATTACGGTTATTGATGGTCACGATGCTCCAAGCATCTGTGATACAGATCCGTTCAATTACAATATTCCATTATTACG
>JBDHYT010000115.1:0-7593 GCA_039811485.1 Marinilabiliaceae bacterium
GGCGAGGCAATAACCAGGTCGTCGAGATTGAGCTGTTTGATGTAGGGCACAAATATTGAAGATGCATAGAGGTGGTCAACCGGAAGATTGAAGAAGCCCTGAATCTGATCGGCATGCAAGTCCATGGTTATTACCCTGTCAACACCGGCAGTGGTTAGCATGTCGGCCACAAGTTTGGCACCAATTGACACACGTGGCTGATCCTTTCTATCCTGGCGTGCAAAGCCGAAATATGGAATCACTGCTATAATTTTGTATGCAGAGGCTCTTTTGGCAGCATCGATAAGCATAAGCAACTCCAGCAGGTTATCGGCTGGCGGAAAGGTGCTCTGGATAATAAACACGTGAGAACCGCGAATGGTCTCTTCGTACATGGTGGCAAACTCGCCATCGCTGAATCGCAGTACATTTACATTACCCAGTTCACGCCCTGAACTAAGGCTGATCTTCTCGGCCAGATATTTGGTAGCAGACCCGGAGAAAATCTTTATTGGTGCTTTTGGTGGCATTATTGTGCTTTGTTTTACTGTTGTTATTAAATAAAGCTCCGCAAAGTTACGAATTTTGATATAACCACACCTTATTATAAGAGGTTAATTTCAGCCAAAAGAGTTTAAAGCTCTTCAACACTACTCCACTGCACATTAAGAGTGTCGATGCGCTCCAGTAGCTCGTCGCGTCCCTTGCTGTGCGATGCGGAGGTGAAAAACATATCGGGAAGTTCATCCCACTCCTTCAACAGACATTCGCGGTAGTAGGCCATCTTGGCATCAAACTCGGCCGGCTTCAGCTTATCTGTTTTCGTAAAAACGATATTGAAAGGGATACCATGTTCGCCCAAGAAGACCATAAAGCGCAAATCGATGGGTTGCGGTGCCAAACGACTGTCAACCAGCACAAAAAGCAGCACCAAGGCTTCACGTTTGAGTATATAATCGGTTATTAATTTTCCAAATTCCGCCTTTTGGGTTTTCGACACCTTGGCATATCCGTAGCCCGGCAAATCGACAAGATACCACTGCTTATTAATCTCGAAATGATTGATTAACTGGGTCTTACCCGGAGTACCCGATGTCTTGGCAAGACTCTTTCGCTGGCATATCATATTGATAAGCGACGATTTGCCAACGTTGGAACGGCCTATAAAGGCATATTCAGGCTTAGGAGTTTTTGGGCAGCCCTCCACCGAGCTGTTACTCATTAAAAAATCGGCACTTTTGATAATCATACTTACATATTTTGCACAAAGTTAGTGATTATCAGCATCAGAAAAAACCGAAAAACAGCATTAAAGCAATCCGTTATCGATCAAATTGATAATATAATTGATAGTTCTGTCGTCGCCATCCTCATCGAATCCATCTTTTAGATTGGAACCAAAAAGCCGTGCCACCGATTGCCAGAAGAAGGCCGACACACCGCCCTTATACTGTTTGATGATGGTGTATGTGGTATTGCCTGTCTCCCTATCCACTAACTTTATCAGCAATCGTCCCTGCGATACGCTGAGTTTGCGAAGAGGCTTTTCAAATTCGGCAAACAACTCTTTTTCAGCAACTTTAAGATATGCCTTCTTCTCCTTTTCACTTTTCAATGTTGCCAGATGACTATTTATGTCGCGCAGCTTTGAGGCTGCCATACGGGCGTAGGGCAATGTAATCTTGATATTGCGCACTAATCGCGAATATCGCACATAATCGCGGTTTGAATCGAATTTCATGGGTGGCATCACCACAATCTCACGAAGGTTGACATGCGCTATTGTGTCGCTCCCCTCAACCCTGCCGGCCACCAACACCTGGCCGGTGCCATTGACAACCGACTGGGCTGCGACACCGGCAAATAGGGATAACAAAAAAGCAACAACAATTAATCTCATATATGGAAACGATATGTCAACCGGCCGCAAAACCATTCAACAGAGCAATCTCTTCGGCCCATATCGACTCATCGGGCGTTTCGAGGATGACAGGCATATTATCGAACCGCCTGTCGGCCATCATACGTCTAAAGAAATCAATACCCAATACACCCTTACCTATGCTGTCGTGACGATCCACACGGCTTCCCACGCCTTTTTTTGCATCATTCAAATGAATGGCTTTCAGATAGTTGAATCCCACAACATCTTCAAATTCGCGAAAAACCCTCTCATAGCTGAGGGCGTCGATAATATCGTATCCGGCAGCAACGGTATGGCAGGTATCGAGGCATATGCCTACCCTGCCCTTATCCTCCACCCTATCGATTATATGTGCCAGATGGCTAAAGCTAAACCCAAGGTTAGAGCCCTGGCCTGCAGTATTTTCGATAACGGCCGTAACCCCTTTTGTCTTATCCAACGCTATATTTACCGACTCGGCTATCAGGTCGAGACACTCCTCAATACCAATCTGGTTAAGATGACTCCCGGGGTGAAAATTAAGCATGGTGAGTCCCAGCTCCTCACAGCGTTGCATCTCGTCGATAAATGCAGCCCTCGACTTGGCTAATCCTTCAGCCTCGGGGTGGCCAAGGTTGATAAGATAGCTATCGTGAGGCAGTATATAGTCGGGAGTAAAGCCATTAGCCTGGCAGTTTTCCTTAAATTTATCGATACTCTCGGCAGTAAGAGGCTTTGCAACCCACTGACGCTGGTTTTTGGTGAATAGTGCAAACGCCCTTGCACCAATGGCGGCAGCATTGACGGGGGCATTCTCTACGCCACCCGAAGCACTCACATGGGCACCTATATATTTTCTCATACAATTACTTTTTTCTTCTACAAAAGTAATCGTATTCCGCTTTATTCAAAACAAGAAAACGAATGCCTGAAAGTAACTGCGATGGAATTTAATCCATGCTCTTCGCCATAGTAGTACGGTTTGGTATATCCAAGCTGGTGCGTATAACCCATTACTGCTGCCCATCTATCGGCAAAAACATAACCGATACCGGCTCCCACAGTGGCACGCTGAAAAAAATCGTTGGTTGGCAGCTCGCTTTTCATATTGAAATTAAGAGCCACAACACCTTCGGCAAACCAGACCCCGCGATCCAGCTTATCGGTGAACTGCGAAAGAACAATGCGTGGTTCCATCTTATAAATCAGCCTGCTGCTATTGTTGGTCACACCAACCGGCTTATATGTTATCCGCCGCTCCTCCAGACGAAATTCGTGCAGGAATCTCAACCTTTTGGCTTTAGGAGAGCGCACAAACATTGACTGATGGGTACGAAACTCCTGCTCGCGAAAAGTACGTGCGTCGTATATATAGGCCCACAAAGCACCTATTTCGAGCGAAATCCAGCCATTGGCCCTGAAGCGCAATGCACCGCGCACATCGGCCGACTGCCAGTTGACATCACCATAACCGATTTGCGACTTTAAACCACCATTCACCAACCACCAATGATTCAGTCTTAAACAATCCTGATATCCAAAAATATTCTCCATCTTCTGACCATAAGCAAAAGCAGAAGTCAAAAAAAGCAAAACAATAACATAGAATCTACGCACCATCACACTCTGAAATAAAGAGAATAAAAATAACACTCAGGTTGTACGGAAAAACCATTTAATTGCTGAAATGTTTAAACGGTAAGATGAACCAACAAACTAAATGATTAAACAAAACAAACATGACAAATATAAAAAATTTTGATTATATAATAGCAGGTTCCGGAATTGCAGGAGTTACTGCTGCACAAACAATTAGGAAAATTTCGCCTGATGCCTCACTCCTGTTGATAAACAACGAAGACAGACTGCCTTACAAAAGGACTAAGATTAACAAAAACATAACCAACGGATTCACCACCAACGAGTTTGCCCTTCACCCAGCGGAGTGGTACGCCGACAACGGCATCTCACTTGCCGGCACCGCAATTACAAAAATCGACACTCATACCAGGACAATAACCACACAAGACGGTGTGTATGGCTATGGCAAATTACTGTTGGCCACCGGAAGTTACCCTCGCAGCACAGGCAACAAACAGTGGGACGCCATGATGCTTCACATCCGCACGGCAGCACAAGCCGAAGAGATAATAACAGAGTTAAGGAGGGTTAACCGTTTTCTGGTAATAGGAGGTGGAGCTGAAGGAGTTGAGACGGCAGTCCAACTATCCAAAGCAGGCAAGAGAGTTACGCTGATGGACAAAAACAGCTACCTGCTTCACAACTATATCACCAAAGATATGGCCGACAGAGTATTGCAAACACTAACCCAAAACGGAATAGAGATACTATTGAATCAACGGATTGAGGAGATAAGACAATCCAACGGATACAGCGTATCAACCAGTACTAATACAATCGATGCAGAATGTATAATATGCTGTTTAGGAGCATCACCCAATATCGGACTGGCAGCGGCATCGGGCATCAGGACAGGCAAAGGCGTAATGGTTGACAGCTTTATGCAGACCAGTGCCGATGCTGTTTATGCCGCCGGCGATGTGGCAGAGCACTCCGATGGAGGTACCACGGGGCTTTGGCACTCGGCCGAATACCAAGGAGAGGTAGCCGCACTAAATATGACAGGACGACGAACACCCTTCAACAATAAGCCATTCAGATTTAAAACCGAAATATTCGACTGCTTTTGCTTCTCGGTAGGATTTAAGCATTTTGCCACAGCATCCAACATTGAAAAGAACATAACTGAAAGTACAATACGGATAATTGCTCATACTGATGATAAGATAAAAGGAATAGTGTCGCTTAATGAAAAAGATATGGCCCAACTATTTCAGCAGGCAGTAATGGAAGAGTGGAGCATAGAACAACTTAACAAAAACACAGAGGAATGAAAAAAAATTAACATTTGACATCGAAAATTCTTTTATTTTAAATTTTCAGATATTATATTTGATTAAATAAAGTTTTATGACAGTATCCAAACCCATTAGAGCCTTCGTCGATTCAGAGATTGGCGAACTTGAAGCTGTTATTCTGCACTCTCCCGGACATGAAGTTGAGAGTATGACGCCCGCCAATGCGCAGCGGGCACTCTACAGCGACATACTCAACCTGTCGGTGGCACAGTATGAATACCGGCAGCTCGAGGGGGTTCTCAGTAAGCTGACCACCACTTTTCAGGTCAGAGCACTGCTTCAGGAGGTTTTGGAAGATGAGAAATTCAAACAGAAACTTGTTGACCAGATTTGTGCTGCCGGTAAGATACTCCACATACGCGAGCAACTACTCGACCTTCCATCGGCCGAACTGAGCCGACAACTCATTGAAGGTACGGAACTTAGATACGAGTCGCTCACCAACTTTCTTTCGGAGGAACGATATGCGATGCGCCCGTTGCATAACTTCTTTTTCACACGCGACTCGTCGATGACAATACGCGACACAGTGCTTATAGGCAAGATGGCAAGGAGCGTGCGCGAGCGCGAATCGCTCATTATGGACGCAATCTTCAGCCATTCGGAACATGTAACAGCACCCACCATCAACCCCGATTCGTTCTACAACATTGGAGCCGAAACCACCATCGAAGGAGGCGACGTTATAGTAGCCCGGCACGACATCACCATAATAGGCAACGGAGCAAGAACCACCACCCAGGGTATCGATTTCATTATCAATCAGTTTAAGCAACGCAAAGAGCACCACTTCATCATTGTGCAACAACTGCCCCGCAAGCCAGAGTCATTCATCCACCTCGACATGGTATTCACCATACTCGACAGAGACCAATGTATGGTATATGAGCCGGTGATAATGCACCCGGGTAGCTACCTGACAATACTCATTGAGTTGGATAACGGCAAAGTGCGCAGGATAGAGAAACGGAGCGGCTTACTTCAGTGCCTGGGTGAGTTAGGCATGGATCTAACCCCTATTCTATGCGGAGGGAATACCGACAGCTGGATAAGCGAACGCGAGCAGTGGCATAGCGGAGCAAACTTTTTTGCCATTGCACCCGGCAAGGTGATAGGCTACGAACGCAACATCTACACCCTGGAGGCGATGAACAAAAAAGGTTACGAGATAATTCCGGCCATCGACGTAATAAACAACAGTGTGAATCCTGCCAACTACAATAAATATGTGATAACCATAGAAGGCTCGGAGCTTGCCCGCGGTGGCGGCGGAGCAAGATGCATGACCATGCCTGTACGAAGAAGAACATTAGAACATTAACTATCAAACACTTAATCAATACAAGAGTATTTTTCAGACCATATCCTGGCTTACGTTTTGGAAATAAAATGACATTGTCAATAGTATTTGAAATCAAAAAGTCATTTTAATTGTTATATTCGTGCAAACATAAACAAGAATATTGCCCATGACTCCAAGCCCGGTCAGAAAACTACTATTAATACTAATGCTCACAGCATCGGTAGTATCAACAAGAGCAGCCTCAGTCACGAGCATCTCACCATCATCGTGGTGGGTAAACATGCCCAAACAAGAGCTATTGATTCTTATCAACGGCAAAGAACTATTTGGTGCAAAGGTTACTGTAAACTATCCCGGCGTAAGCGTCATTTCTGTTACCCCATCGGTGAAGCAGGAGTATCTTTTGCTTGAGATATCGATAGCACCAAATACCACTCCAGGCATCGTACCAATAGTGGTGAGCGACAACAAACGGGGACCGCAGACAGTAAATCTTACGCTCAATGTCAGACAGCCCTATTCGTCAGAGCCATTAACGGCCGCCGACGCAATATACGATGTGATGATCGACCGTTTTGCCAATGGTAATACGGCCAACGACAAACCGCCTTACTATCTCGAAGCCCCCGACCGTACCAATCCATCGGGCATACATGGCGGCGACCTGGCAGGCCTCATCTACCGCCTCGACCATATCAAAAACCTGGGATTCACCACACTTAAGCTATCGCCACTGGCAGAGAACAACCAATTCAAACTGTCGTACACCGGAAGTGCATCAACCAATTTCTATGCAATGGATTCCCGCATCGGCACGATGACAGAATACGGAACGCTCAAAAGTCAATGTAAAAGCAACAATATCAAAATAATACAGTCATACATACTTCATCAGGCAGGAGGAAGTACCGGCGTATTTTTCGAAAAACCATACCCATCGTGGTTGCTGCCCGACTACAAAAATTACGATTTCACCCAATCGCCAATACCTGTTGTCGATTCCCACGCCAGCATCAACGATGTCAATACCCAGCTTAAGTTGTGGCGGTCGTCGATGACACCACTACTCAACCAGGAGGATAAAAACCTGGCCAGATACATCGTTCAGTCACTTATATGGTGGATTGAGAATACCCAGCCCGATGCCATTGAGATTAAATCAGCATGGCAAAACACTCCGGAGTTTCTCGAAAAAGTTCTGACAACGCTAAATGAGACCTTCCCTTCACTTCAGGTTATACTGGATGCTCCATTTAAGCGTGAAAACCATCTGATGGCATGGATTAGCAGATACAAACAATATAAAAACATATTAATCAACGACTTCCCCATAACCAACACTATTGCTGATGCCTTTTCGGGTTTCACCATTGCGACAGAAGGATGCAGCAATCTATACAATACCATTGCATCGGACATTCTGTATCCCAACGCCTCACTCAACATAGTATCGGCCGACAACCTGATGT
>JBDHYT010000116.1:0-7550 GCA_039811485.1 Marinilabiliaceae bacterium
GCGACTGGGCTTATGCCCGACTGGGCGATATGTTTGTGTCGAGAGTGCCTGCATCGGTCAATCAGCAGATTGCCAAGTCGCAGAGTGATGCCGAGATGTATATTGCAGGCTATAACATATATGCCGGGCGGCTGATTGATGAAAACGGGCAATCGCCTTTCCCCGACGGTATGGTGCTGCTTTCGCACTGGAACATACGCGATGAGATAAAAAGTAATTATAGCCGTAAGGAGGAGGGACTCAGGAAACAGAAGATGCTCTATCAGGTTATGAAGCGCATCGTTGATCAGTCGATACCTGCCGTGGTTATCAATAATCCTGACGTTAAGTGGGAACCTTTTCAGAATAAGGTGTTTACCGAAAGTGGCGTTGTGGGAAGTGCACCGGAGGATAATATGAGATACCAGCATATTATCGATTGTTTTAAGGCAATGCGCGAGGAGGATGCCTTCTCGCCGCTCAACAGTGCCATCGACCGTGCTTTTGAAGGTGAGATGGAGATTTCACAGCCCGATGCTGAAGCTCTGTTCATCAGCTTTCTTACAAATCCCCAGCTGAAAAATGTGGGCTCGCTAATCAGTAACAGGCTTGGCAGGGAGTTGCAACCCTGGGACATCTGGTATGATGGTTTTAAAGCACGTGCGGGAATAAATGAAGACGAGCTCGACAAGATTACCCGTAGCCGCTACCCCGATGCAGCTGCCATGAAGGCCGATTTGCCGTCGCTATTAATTAAGCTGGGTTTTAAACCGGAGCGGGCAAAGTATATCGCCGACCGCATTGAGGTTGATCCGGCCCGTGGTTCGGGGCACGCCTGGGGAGCATCGATGAAGGGCGATGTGGCTCACCTGCGCACCCGCATAGCTGCCGGAGGAATGGATTATAAAGGCTATAATATTGCCATTCATGAGTTTGGCCATAATGTGGAACAGACTATTTCGCTGTATGATGTTGATTATTATATGCTTCAGGGTGTGCCAAATACAGCCTTTACCGAAGCTCTTGCCTTTCTTTTCCAGAAACGCGACCTCGACCTTCTTGGTATGCCAAGCAATAATCCGAAGAAAGATGCGCTGGATGTTCTCGACAACTTCTGGTCCACTTATGAGATTATGGGTGTTTCGTTGGTTGACCAATATATGTGGAAATGGCTCTATGCCCACCCTGATGCCAATGCAGCCCAGCTTAAGGATGCAGTGATAGATATTGCTCTTGACGTGTGGAACAAATATTATGCTCCTGTGTTTGGAATTAAAGACCAGCCAATACTAGCCATCTATTCGCACATGGTGAACAGCCCGATATATCTATCCAACTATGCATTCGGACACTTAATACAGTTTCAGGTGGAGCAGTATCTGAAAAATGCACATTTTGCCACTGAGGTAGAGAGGTTGTTCGCTCTTGGTAAACTTACGCCCGGCGAGTGGATGCAGCAGGGAGTAGGAGGCCCTATTTCAACCCAGTCGCTTATCGATGAGACAGCAAAAGCAGTAGATGTGGTGAGGTAAAATATATCTTAACCAGGCGGAGCTGTTAATGTAAAAAGCTGCACATTAAACCAATCTTTTCTGAAAAGATGGCTTAATGTGCAGTTATTGTTGTGAGTTGCCTCTTTTACCGTTTCATTTTCAGTCTCAGGCTGTTGCTTACCACGCTCACGCTGCTCAGAGCCATGGCTGCACTGGCTATCATAGGGTTTAGCATGAATCCGCTTATCGGGTAGAGAACACCTGCCGCAATTGGAATGGCTATAATGTTGTATATAAACGCCCAGAAGAGGTTCTGTTTAATGGTGGCCACAGTCTGTTTCGACAGGCGTATTGCCTGTGGTATCTTGGTCAGGTCGGATGATATTATTGTCATTTTGGCTACATCCATAGCTATGTCGCTGCCTTTGCCCATCGCAATGCTCACATCTGCGGTTGCAAGTGCAGTGCTGTCGTTGATTCCGTCGCCAACCATTGCCACTACTTTGCCTTGTTGCTGAAGTTCCTTAACGAAGTCGGCCTTGTGGTTGGGTAGTACTCCTGCTTTGTAATGGTCTATACCGCATTGTTTTGCAATTGCTTCGGCCGTTTGTTCGTTGTCGCCCGTGAGCATATAAACCTCCAGACCCAGATTGTGCATCTGTTTTATGGCTTCAACGGATGTGGGTTTTATACTGTCGGCTATTGAAATAACTGCAAGAACCTCTTTCTCACTTGCAAACCATATTACAGTCTGTGCTTTGCTGCTCCACTCACAGGCAACCGACTGCCACTCCTTAGAGATGGATATGTTGTTGTCGGTCAGGAGTTTTGAGTTGCCTGCAAAATATATTTTATTGTTATATTCAGCAGTAATACCTTTGCCTGTAATGCTTTCAAATGACTGCAGCTGAATGCTGTTGCTGTTTTCCAGATGTTTCACCACAGCTTCGGCCAGCGGGTGTTCCGACTGACGTTCCATGGCAAGAAGAACAGAGGCCATATCTTCTTTACCTTCACCCCATTTTATTGCGGTTACTTCCGGACGCCCCATTGTGATAGTCCCTGTTTTGTCTAAAACCACTGTGTTTACCTTTTTTGCAAGTTCCAGACTCTCTGCATCTTTAATCAGAATGCCGTTTTCGGCTCCTTTGCCCACTCCAACCATTATGGCTGTTGGCGTGGCCAGCCCAAGTGCACAGGGACAGGCAATTACAAGCACTGTTACTGCTACCATAATTCCCTGCACAACTGTTCCGCCCATTACTATCCAAGCTATTAATGTTATTATTGCAATGGTTATAACCACCGGGACAAATACTCCTGCAATTTTATCGGCCAGGCGTTGCACCGGAGCTTTACTGCCTTGCGCCTCCTGTACCATTTTGATTATTTGTGCCAGCATCGTCTCTTTGCCAACCTTTTGTGCTTTGAATCTGAAACTACCTTTCTGGTTGATTGTGCCTGCAAAAACCTTGTCATCTTTTTTCTTTGAAACCGGCACCGGTTCGCCACTCATCAGGCTCTCGTCAACATACGATGAGCCTTCGGTAACTACGCCGTCAACAGCAATTTTTTCACCGGGTTTCACCACTAGGATATTTCCGGGAACCACCTCTTCTATAGGTTTTTGAACTTCGCTGCCATCAGCATTGACAATAGTAACTGTTTTTGGCTGAAGTCCCATCAGTTTTTTTATGGCTGTTGATGTATTGCCTTTTGCTCTCTCCTCAAGCAGTTTGCCAATCATTATAAATGTGATAATAACTGCCGATGCTTCAAAATAGACATGAGCTTCAAGTCCGCGGCTTGACCAGAATGAGGGGAAAAACATATTGAACAGGCTGAAGAGATAGGCGATACCGGTACTTAGGGCAACCAGTGTATCCATATTTGCCGAGCCGTGTTTAGCCTGTTTCCATGCATTGATGAAGAAATCACGGCCAAGCCAGGCCACAACTGGGGTTGCCAATAACCACATTACGGGATTGGCATAGGGCATATTCATAAAGAACATCCCGATGACTGCCAATGGCAGTGAGAATATTATTGCCCATTTGGTTCTGTTTTTCAGTGTATTGTATTTCTCGGCCTGAATGTCTTCCAGGGGCTGTTGCGATGCGGTATCATCAACAATCAGTAGGTCGAAACCAATATCCTGAAGAGCTTTCTGCATTTTGGTTTCATTGGTTATAGTGGGGATATATTCTACTGTAAGATAGCCTGTTGCAAAATTTACTGCTGCGCTGGTTACTCCATCTTCAAACCTGATAATATTCTCGGCACTGCGGGCACACGAGGCGCAGGTCATGCCAAGCAGTGGGAAACTCTTTTTGATGGTTTCGGTGTTGAACGAAATTTTCTTTGCGTCCACCTTGGGAGCAGAGGGGGTGTGTTGTGCAAATACCATTTTGGGAGCTCCTTTGCCATTGGCTGCCGGTGCCACAAACGATGGTTTGTTTTTATTATTATCCGTTGACATTTTTACCTGTTTTTGTTAATGCTAAGATAGTGATGTCGTGGCGGAAATGTGTTACACTATTTCTTGTAAGTGTTGTAACATTTACACTTTGTCTATCGGTTTGCGCTTTTGGTTACCAATCTTTTTGAAATGGCTTGGAGTAAGACCAGTAATTTTTCTGAACTGATTACTAAGATATGCAACGCTGGAATAGTTTAGGCGGTGTGCGATTTCGCTAAGTGTAAGTTCGTCGTAAACAAGTAGTTCCTTCACTTTCTCAATCCGCTGTGCAATGAAGTATTTCTCGATTGTGGTTCCTTCCACTTCCGAAAAAGTATTTGAAAGGTAGTTGTAGTCGTGGTTCAACTCCGAAGATATAAGTTCGGAGAGGTTGGTGTTAAGTTTGTTGTTTTGATGATGTATATGGTTGATAATGATGTTTTTGATCTGCTCTATCAGTCTGCTTTTTTTGTCGTCAATAAGCTCAAATCCCAGTGGGGTTAGTACCTTTTCAATCTCAGTAATTTTTTCGCCGGTGAGGTTGTCGTTAAGTTTAACCTCACCGAGCGATATCTTTTCGATATGGAGACCAATTCGTGTCAACTCGTTCTGAACCACCATTATGCAGCGGTTGCACACCATGTTTTTAACGTAGATAGTCTCCATGTTATTATCAGTAAATATTTTAGATTAACTGTTGTTACCTTTCAGTATCAGCCTAAGTGCACTGTTTTTTGTCGTGTATGCCCATGCCCAATTGATAAAGATAATCAATTTATTGCGTACACTCAATATAAGCATCAGGTGTAGGAACATCCATACGTACCAAGCAAATGTTCCTTTGAAGCTGATGAATGGTAAATCAACCACTGCTTTGTTGCGTCCTATTGTTGCCATAGAGCCGAGGTTGCGGTATTCGTATTCGCGTGTTGGTTTTCCGGCAACAATATTTTTCAGGTTTTTGGCGAGTCTGGCCGCCTGGTTTATTGCTACGTTGGCCACCTGTGGATGTCCTTTGGGATATTTTGGTGTTTCCATCATCGCCACATCACCAAGGGCAAAGATGTTGTCGCTTCCTTTTACCTTGTTGATTCTGTCAACCTTAATTCTGTTTCCGGGTGCCATCCATTCGGCTGGCATTCCGGCTATTGTGTTGGCTGTAACTCCTGCTGCCCAGATGAGTGTTTTGGTTTTTATCTCTGAGCCGTCGTTGAGTTTCAGTGTAGTGCCGTCGTAACCGGTAACTATGGTTTTTGTCAACAGCTTGATACCCATGTTTTCCAGATATTTCTTTGATGTGTTTCGGGCTAATTCGCTCATGTTGTTGAGCGGATTTGGACTTCCTTCCACAACTATTATTCTGAACTCCGAGAAGTCGATGCGGGGATAATCCTTGGGCAGCACATTTTGTTTTATTTCGGCAAAAGCTCCTGCCAGCTCAACTCCTGTAGGGCCTGCACCAACAATCACAAGGTTCAGCAGTGCCTCTTTATCCTCCTCTTTGGCAGTTATTATGTCTTCGAATGTCTGGAGTATGTGGTTGCGTATCGATATCGATTCGTATGTTGTTTTTAGAGTGTAAGCGTTTTGGCTAATCTGTTCGTTACCAAAGAAGTTGGTTTTGCAGCCCATGGCAAGTATCAGGTAATCATATTCATACTCACCTATGGGAGTGATTACTTTGTTGTTGTCCTTGTCGATGGCTGTTACTTCGGTAAGCCTCATCCTGATGTGTGGCTTGTTGTTGAATATATGCCTTATCGGGAAGCTAATGCTCGATGGCTCTATCTGCGATGTTGCCACCTGGTAGAAGAGTGGTTGGAACTGGTGGTGGTTAAGTTTGTCGATAATAATAATGTCAAACAAGTCTTTATCCAATTTCTTCACAAGGTTGATGCCTGCAAATCCTCCACCTACTACTATGATTCTCTTTTTACGTTCCATCTTATTTAATGCTTTTGGTATCTTTTGTTTTCCTTCGCATATAAAAAGGATTGTGCTGGCTAATTGTTCAGCCAAAGAGCATTAAGTCTTTATTAAAAACGTTAAAATAAAAAAACCGTCATCAGATGACGGTTTTCGTTATTCGGATATATAAATAATTATTTTACCCAGCCGATAATTGTTTGTCGTCCGGTTGTTTTATCGTCGAGTTTTACATCCACCTTTGTTCCAAGTGGAAGATAGAGATCTACTCTTGAGCCAAACTTGATGAAACCCACCTCTTCGCCTTGTTTAACTTGTGTATTCTCCTCTGCATAACATACAATACGGCGTGCCATAGCTCCTGCCACCTGGCGGAAGAGTATTTTTGTCCCATCGGGTTGCTCCACTACCACCGTTGTGCGCTCATTCTCGGTTGACGATTTCGGAAGGTATGCACCCTGGAAACGACCGCTGTGGTGACGTGAGTACACAACTTTGCCTTTTACCGGAAACCAGTTGATATGCACGTTGAGTGGCGACATAAAGATTGATACCTGCAAGCATTTGGTTTTCAGGTATTCGGGCTCGTCCACCTCTTCGATGGCAACAATGGTTCCATCGGCAGGTGCAATAATGGCTTTGTCGTTGATTACAGCTTCACGCCTGGGTGACCTGAAGAAGTTCACCACCAGAAGCATGGGGATTAAGCTGATAATCAGGCTCCATTGGGTGATGTTTGCCGAGTGTCCACTTAAATAGTAAACTGCTGCATTGATAAGTGCCAGCGCGATAAAAGCAATTGCTATGGTTGCATAGCCCTCTTTGTGAATTGTCATGATATGATAAATTCAGTTTATTACGTGAAATAGTAAAACAACATACTAACCATAGGTGCCGAAAAGAGTGCTGCATCAAATCGGTCGAGTATTCCTCCGTGTCCGGGCAGGAATTTGCCTGAGTCTTTGATGTTTTGGCTTCGTTTCAGCATCGACTCTATGAGGTCACCTGCCGTTCCGAAAACCGAAACTACCAATGCTGCCGCTATCCATACCGGAAGTGAGCCATATTCACACACATTGCTGATGATGATTGCAGCTATTATCGACGAAACAATTCCACCTACGAAACCTTCGATGGTTTTTTTAGGCGATATACGTTCGAAAAGTTTGTGACGGCCAAAATTGACACCAACCAGATATGCTCCCGAGTCGTTGATCCATACCAATATGAAGAAACAGAGCAGCGGGATGTAGTTGTAATCGCCATCCTTGAACACCAGCAGATGCAGTGTCATCACCGGCAATGCTATATAGATGATGCCCAAAAACGTCAACGCTATATTGCGGAATGGCTTGGGATTTTTACCAAAAAGCTCGTAAATAAATGGTGGAATAAGCTAATTGAACCGAATCATGCTCGAGGCTACAACCCACATCCGTCGAACCCTAAAGGTTGGGAAAATATGCATTTAAAACTGTTGTTTCTAGTTCTTCTTATCGTTTCTAAATCGTTTAGAAAGTGATCAAATCTGGCTAAAACACATCGTCTGGTTGCATTTCAGCCGGTTTGCACTTATTCACGACAGCTATAACTGCGATAAGTTCATGGGCGGATCTTCGTGGCCCACTCGACGACTCGGTGACTGCTTTGTCGGATCTATAAGCGGCTGCAATGAAACTGCCATTGCCGATAAG
>JBDHYT010000117.1:0-7544 GCA_039811485.1 Marinilabiliaceae bacterium
AATTATAACATGATTACCGGGTGTATAGGCATCGAAAAAGGATGGATAGTGATAAAAAATGATAATGGTTAAAATTTAATCCCGCAGTTGGCAATCATGTTGAACCAACTACGGGATTTAATGAGATGCTGTGTTATCTGTCAGACCTTTGAGATATTCTTTGTTGAAAATCTCATTTAGGTTCCCAGTAGCAGCGTTTGGGTGAAACAATCATCTCGCTCTTCTTGAGTTGATCCATCACTTTCTCCACAACTTTTTTGTCGAGTCCGGCCAAATCGGCCACTTCGCCAGCCTTCAGTGGTTTGCCTGCTTTGCGCATTGCCTGAAGCACCTGTTCTGCATGTTCCATTGTCTGAATAGTTTATGTTTTACCTTAAAAAAATTGTTGTATTCTGACTAAAATCAGAATAGCCAACACCAAATCTACTAACAAATCAACATTGATATTGTTTTGTTGGTTGACTTTTCTGATTTGGTCACTTATTTTTCAATCCGTTGGCGATAATAATTCACTGTGACCGAAAAATAATGGTATTTTTGTAGTCTGAATCAATAATTAATTATTTAATCTGTTATGGCTCAAAAACCAAACATCCCCAAAGGAACAAGAGACTTCACTTCGGTAGAGATGGTGAAGCGGAACTATATATTCGATACCATTAAATCGGTTTTTCAGAAATACGGTTATCTGCCAATCGAGACTCCGGCAATGGAGAATCTTTCGACCTTGCTTGGGAAATATGGAGATGAGGGCGATAAGCTGCTTTTTAAAATTCTTAATTCGGGCGACTACTTCAATGGTGTGGATAGCACGCTGATTAATGCCGGTGGTGCCGATAAACTGGCTACCCATATTTGCGAAAAGGGGCTTCGTTATGACCTTACCGTACCCTTCGCACGCTTTGTAGTTCAGCATCAGAACGAAATAGCATTTCCCTTCAAGCGTTATCAGATACAGCCGGTGTGGCGTGCCGACCGTCCGCAGAAGGGACGTTACCGCGAGTTTTACCAGTGCGATGTGGATGTGGTTGGGAGCGACTCACTTATCAATGAGCTGGAACTCATTCAGATAGTTGATGAGGTATATCGCCGGCTGGATATTCGGGTGGTTCTGAAACTTAACAACCGCAAGGTACTTGCAGGTATTGCCGAAGTTATTGGTGCTGCCGACAGGATTATAGATATAACCGTTGCCATCGACAAACTTGATAAGATTGGCCTTGAGAGTGTTAATGCCGAGCTTGCACAAAAAGGCCTTAGTTCAGAGGCTGTTGCAAAACTTCAGCCAATACTTCATCTTCAGGGAACAAACGAAACCAAACTCGAAACCATAAAAACCGTTCTGGCAGACTCTGCTGTTGGTCTTAAAGGCGTTGAAGAGCTATCGGCAATATTCGGCTATGTTAAAGCACTGGATATCAATCTCGACATCGAGCTTGACCTTACTCTTGCACGCGGCCTGAATTACTATACAGGTGCCATTTTTGAAGTTAAAGCATTGGACGTAGAGATTGGAAGTATCACAGGCGGTGGCCGTTACGATGATCTTACATCGATTTTCGGACTTAAGGATGTGTCGGGCGTCGGTATTTCGTTTGGTGCCGACCGTATATATGATGTTATGAATCAGCTTAATCTGTTTCCTGCCGATTCGGTGGCACAAACCAAAATATTGTTTGCTAACTTTGGCGGTGCCGATGAACTGTATGCTCTTCAACTACTTGGTAAGGTGAGAAGTGCCGGAATCAACGCCGAGATTTACCCCGATGCCTCGAAAATGAAGAAACAGATGACCTATGCCGACAAAAAACAGATTCCGTTTGTGGCTATTGTAGGTGAAGAGGAGCGCGTAAAGCAGGTCGTATCGCTCAAAAACATGGT
Source organism: Marinilabiliaceae bacterium (assembly GCA_039811485.1). Lineage (GTDB taxonomy): Bacteria > Bacteroidota > Bacteroidia > Bacteroidales > Marinilabiliaceae > JAGPIS01. The sequence continues at coordinate 1,882 of JBDHYT010000117.1, forward strand.
TTCGGGAGAGCAGTTGCAGATTGATTTGGAAGGATTGATAAAAATCATCGCTAATCATTAACCTTTTTGCTTAATTGCTTCCCTTAATCAATCGTTATGGGAAGAGTTTTTAAAACAGGCAGCAATATATTCAATTCGATGGGTGGCGATATTCGCTTCCCTTGATATTCAGGACTTTCCGCCTTGTGCGGAGGGTCTTTTTTTGTTGATTACTGATAACTAAAATCAAGAACCAAATATTCAAACCAATGAAGGAATTTAAAATATCGCCGGCTCCGCTAACCTTTGAAGCGATTGAGTCGATACTTGAAAATAATAGTAAACTTGTGCTTTCCGACGAGTCACGCAAACTAATTTGCGATTGCAAGGCTTATCTCGATAAGAAGCTGGCCGGACACAACGGGCCTATTTATGGTATAAACACTGGTTTTGGTGCACTTCACGATAAGTCTATATCCAAGGCCGACCTAAGCCGTTTACAGGAGAATCTGGTGATGAGCCATGCCTGTGGCGTAGGTAGGGAGGTGCCACATCAGGTAGTACGGCTTATGCTGTTGCTCAAAATTCATGCTTTAAGTCTTGGTAAATCAGGCGTTCAGCTCAAAACTGTCGAGCGGCTGATTGAATTTTTCAACAACGATATTCTTCCCGTAGTCCTGGAACAGGGTTCGCTGGGTGCTTCGGGCGATTTGGCACCGTTGGCTCATCTTTTCCTGCCGCTTCTTGGTCATGGCGAGGTGTGGTTTAAGGGTGAGAAGACAGAGTCATCAGAAATGCTTAAACAAATGGGGTGGGAGAGCATCAGGCTTGAAGCCAAGGAGGGTTTGGCACTTCTCAACGGAACACAGTTTATGAGTTCTCATGCCGTTTATACCCTTCTCAAAGCATTTAAGCTTGTGCGCCTTAGCGATATGATTGCTGCAACCTCGCTTGATGCCTACGATGGCCGTATTGAGCCGTTTTTTGAACAGCTACACACCATCCGCCCTCATAAGGGACAGATTGATACTGCACACAATATACGCGAACTGCTGAAAGGCAGCGAAATAATTGTACGTCAGAAGAAACATGTGCAGGATCCCTATTCGTTCCGTTGCGTCCCCCAGGTTCATGGGGCAATAAAGGATGCTGTGGCTTATGTATCGGGTGTGGTACTTACCGAGATTAATTCGGTTACCGACAACCCCATCGTCTTCCCCGAAGACGACATGGTGCTTTCGGGTGGTAACTTTCATGGTGAGCCGTTGGCACTGGCTATGGATTTTCTGTCGATTGCAATGAGCGAGATTGGAAGCATCTCAGAACGACGCACCTACCGATTGATATCGGGAGAGCGCGGATTGCCCGTATTTCTTGTTGCAAACCCCGGACTCAATAGTGGATTTATGATTCCGCAGTATGCGGCGGCATCGGTGGCAAGCCTCAACAAGCAGATGGCCACTCCGTCGTCGGTCGATAGCATTCCGTCGTCCAACGAGCAGGAGGATCATGTGAGTATGGGTGGAAATGCAGCTACCAAAGCACTTAAAATTGCCGATAACGTGGAGCGGATTCTGGCAATTGAGTTATTTAATGCTTCACAGGCAATGAGTTTCCGGGAGCCTCTGAAGACCTCGCCTGTGTTACAAACGTTCCTGAACGATTTCAGAAAAGATGTGCCTGTGGTTGAGGAGGATAAGATTATGTATGTAGAAATAGAAAAGAGCATCAGATTTTTGCAGAACTACAAATAACCAATGCCCTTATCGCTATTCGACTTTGAATAAATAATATTTCAGGCTGCCATCGTTGACCGACTGTGGCAGCCTTAAATTTTTAGTTTCAGGTGTAACTTTGTCAACATACCTGTAACTATCACTACTGCAAACGCATACATCGTGTTTTTTATCAAACCTATGTTGCCCGTCACAAGCACTTCGGGCATCCTGAATCCAATAAATTCGAGTACCGAATCCCATACGTACGGAATCATGTAACAAGTGAGGGTTGCAGAACCGGCAGGATCTATAATGTTGAAAATCCGGCTTCCGTTAAGTTCCTCGATAATGAAGTGGATGATGGCAAAAACACCAAACGAGATGCCGGTGCACAGGAATACCCAGGTTGGAGTAGCCTGGAGTTTTGAAATGATGAAGTAGTTGCGGGCAAAAAGTCCTGCAATTATCAGCAACAGTGATAGTGACGAAAAGTAAACGTAGAACTTGTTTGTGTTGCGTGTCCTTTCGAAAATCAATGAAGCAAGAACGCCGAACATGGTAAATGCATGAAAAGCACCACCACCAATAAACCACTCGATTCCGGTTATTTTATTCTGAATATTTATTCCACAGAAGATTATTACCGATATAATCACTCCAAGCATCTGTTTTTTTCTGATAAAATAGAACAGTGTGGCGCAGGTTAAATAAGTCCAGCCAATGATGCCCAGTATTCCCCACCAATAAAGGCCAAAGCCCCTTATCTCGTCGCTTCCCCACGCCTTGCCTTTAAAGAGGAGGGCAATTATTATAAGTATTATTACACCAGTGCCCTGAAGTAAATAGATTATTTTTTTGTTCAATTTACCATCTCTGGGATATACATTCCAAAGTAGGAAAAATGCTATAACCATCAGAGTGGCAAACCAATACTGGTTGATGCCCGATTCTGGTACTGCCATTGGCTGGGCTGCCGTATAAACGCCCATTATTAATAGAGCCAACGATCTGATTCCTATGTGAGAAAGAATGTGAAGTGCTGACTCCCCTTTTTTTATTCTGCTGCCTATTGCATAGGGAATTGACATGCCGAGCACAAAGAGAAAGGCCGGAAATACAACGTCGGCTACTCCCAGAAAATCAACATCCCAAGGTGAATGGTCGAGCCATGATGGAGCTTCGTGAAGTGTCCATAAATCATTAACAAATATCATCAACAGCATGGTGAGTGCACGGAACACATCGATAGATCTGACTCTCATAGTTTTTCTTTTGGTTAGTGTATTGAGTATCAAAAATAATGATTGTTAATGAGATATGTATTGATCGGATTATGATTTTTATCAGCAGAGTATGGGAAATTGTTATTGGGAATAATGGTAGGGAACTCTGTAATGGGTAGCGAAGCGAGAAATCTCTTTTTATCTAAGGTATTAAGTCGTATATAAGTGGAAGTATTGTTGTATCTTTGTTGTTATAAATTAACTAATTTCGCAATTAATTAACGCTCTAAGGTTGACTAAAATATTTCCGATATGTTTTCAAGGTTTATTATTGTTCTGACAGTAGCATTGTTGGGTGCCGGTATGGCTTCAGCACAGTTGCAAACCCACAATCATCAGGTGGTTTATGATTCCGGTGAAAAGGCTTGTATCATCCGGCCCGATGCTTCGAAAGAGGTCGGTGTGGATTTTAAACAAAGCAGCACTCCTGTAAGAAGGATTCTAAGGGTTGTTGGTGGTATTGAGATGCCTGGCAGGTTTGCACCGCGTGGTGAGGAGTTTTTCCGTCAGCAGGAGTTTCTCATTGATGATAATCTCGACTCGGTTAATGTATCAAAAGAGAGATATTCACTGTATTTCAAGGGTGAAAATACGCCGTTTGAACAACATGTATATCAGCGTATTACCGGTGCTAATTTCAGCAAGGGTGAAATTGACCTTATAGTGAATTATAAGCGTAAAAACCTGAAAGTATTAAAAGGTGGTGATTTTGGCATACAACTTCAGCTGTACTATAAAAAGAACTGGCGTCATGCCGATGAGATTTATGATAAAGCCGATTCGGTAATATTTTTTGCTCTGCCTCAGGGAAGTGGTGATTTTAAGAATCTGAAACAGAGGATAAAACTGTCACCCAATGTTGCAGCTATTCTTGTGCGTGTGGGTGGAACTGGATTCAGCGGCGAGTGCTGGCTCGAAGCACCAAGATTTACGGTAGCTGGCAAAACAGTTTTTGATTCGCCTTTTGTGAAAAATACACAGCGGAAGGATGATTACAATTACTGGGTTGGCGTCAATATGACAACTCGCAGCTGGCCAATGTGGCGACTCGAGTGGAACGGCCGGAAGGTTTTTGAAGGACGTATCTTTGACAGGGCATCCGATATTGCCGATTTTTATATCCCTCTGCCGGCCGATGTTAATGGAAAAGGAGTTTTTAAACTGACCCTCCTTTCAGAGCCTTACAGAACTTCATTCCCTTATGCCCTTCGCCGGATTGCTGTTGTTGAAGAGTCGGCTGATGATTTTGAGATTGTTTCTGCACCCCGTTATCTGGCGGTTGGTGATACTTCTGCTATCCTGATTGAGGTGAACAGACCCGGAATCACATTAAATCTGTCATCATATAATAGCCTGATTGTGGTAGATAAGAGTAAAGCCGTCTCTAAATCTGGGCTTTACACAATGCGTGTTTCGGCATTAAATCCGGGAGTTGATGTTAAGTTTACTGTAACGGCTTCAGGAAAATCGAAGTCTGCCAATGTTATGCATCTTATTGAGAGGGAGCGTGATGGTGCAAACCTTTCATCAGGTGATGAGATATATATCGAAAAGGAGTATCAGCCTTACGATCAGTTTTTTAAGTGGTATATCAGGGAGCGTATCGGCAATTTTTATCATTTCAGGCCGTCATATCAGTGGAGCGGTGTTAGAATTACCGATGATGAAGTGATGAAAAACTATACTTCGCTGCTTAACGACCTGAATATGCACTATGCATGGCAGGTTGAAGGCCGTACTTTGGCTGCAACCCGCATAAACGCTTCGTACGAATCGCTTGTGTCGCCAATGTTCCGTGGAATGCAGGCCCATGAGAATGACGGCGGCTATTACTACTGGCAGCATTTCCTTTATAACGGCCTGCATTCCGACATGGCAGCACGCACACGCCCATACGGTGGGATATTTGCCAAACACAGGCCAATCTATACCGGTCATGGCATTTTTATTCATTACGATCCTTATGCAGTGAAGGATATGGCCGACGGTGCATCAAGGTTTGTTGCCAATCTGAGCTACTCGCGGGGACCAAGCACACGGCATACCGGGCCTTCAACCATGTTCAGATATTTGTATCAGGCGGGTTATGAGTGGCTGGGAGCAGAGCAGATGTATGGCCCCGAAGATGTGATATTGTCGTCACTGAGAGGTGCTTCAAGGGCATACGGGAAAAAGGATTTTGGTTCACTGCATGCTGTGCAGTGGGGTTCGTCGCCGTTTACCGATCCGAAGCACTCACTGAGATTCTTTAATTCGCTGGCGGTGGCTTATATTCATGGTTCGTCGCACATCAATACCGAAGAGGGGCTGTGGACTGATGAATATTCAAACGATCGTTTTACCGAATCGGGCAGGCAGCATCTTTATGCACAACATCAGATACTTGATTTTATTGAAACACACTCGCGTAAGGGAGACCTGAATACGAGGATTGCAGTTATTCAGGGGCGTAATGATGCATGGAAATCGTTTGGACGCACCTCTGCCTGGTCGCAGAAAGGCGAGAAATGGGCCTTTAATGAGGCAATGGAGAGTTTCGACCTGCTAAAGGTGTTTTATCCCGAAAATGAGCTCGATTATTGCAGCACTACCGGTCTGTTTACCGCCACCCCATTCGGGCCGGTTGATATTCTGCCGGTTGAAGCATCACAAGATGTGCTTGACAGTTATAAAACCCTTATTT
>JBDHYT010000118.1:0-7517 GCA_039811485.1 Marinilabiliaceae bacterium
TGACAATTTTATGCTCATATCAATTTATGTTTCGCTGTTTAACGGGACAAAGATAAGCGTTGTTCCAAAACAAAACAAATTATTGTTTCAAATTAAAACATTTACTGCATTTGCCTAATGAAAAGCCAACACATTTTGCAAGCACAATTAAAAACCGCACGAGCCAACGCACGACCAAAGTTTTTAATAGAGTTTGCAAAGCCAGCCAAGAGAAAAATTGTTATTAAAAAATCGCCAACGCTTCAAAAAAAATTAAAAACCCCTCGCTTCCCGTCCCGATATCTAATTATGATTTTTTATGGAGCTGCCCCGCAACTAAGTGAAGTAATTAACCTGAAATCGAACGACAAAAATCATCTAAAAGACGCTAAAGGTAAAAAAGGACAGCATTGTTATGTTACTGTTTCTACTGTTTATATGTTAAACTAATACCAATGGTTTGCGTTTTACGAAAATGGGAAAGTCTATTCAATGATGACAGACAGTGATGCTGACTATTCTATAAAAGAGTTACAAAAGATATTCAGTATTCTTCCGGCAGACAAAACACCCGACTATAAGTTTTATGGACAACTTTTAACTATTGACAATAAGGAGATTAAAGATTATCAAGAATTATGGGGCGTTAATCTGTTTGCCATTGACATCAATGATTTCATAAAAAAAGGGTATTTAATGATGACTTTAGACGATGGAAACGGGAATGTTATTTATTACAGATTATTGAAACGAATAGAAAAATAACAACCGCTAATAATTACTAAGCCACCGTTTTGCCCAACGGGCAAGAAATAAGACCGCTGCTAAACGAAACCGGCCAGAACAGCTATCGGAATATCGAAGGATTCCAATGACTCCAGTCTTCATCCCGGTTTCGATAGCTAATTGGTTGAATAGGACTCTCACCTTTTCACAACCTTCTTCACGATATGTTTTTGGGCGGTTTGAACCGATACAAAATACACACCCGCCGGCAAGTTGACCGATATAGTGCTGCTGCCCGATATGGTTTGTGAGAGATGAGTCTGACCATTCAAACAAAAAAACCGCACCAAAGCACTCTCCTTATCATCATCAACCATCACATTCACAACATCTTCTATCAATGTAGGGTATACCCGTATCGAGCCATCGTCTTGCTGCTGGTCAAAAACCTGCCTCGATGCTACCTTAAGGTTGAACGAAGTTGTGGCACTGCATCCGGTAGCATCGGTTACATTCAAATCGAGTCTGTCACCACGCGAAGGTGTTACCACGGCAACATCGCCGGTACTTATAACCTTCCCGTTCTGAAGCCACTCAAACTTATACGGAGTTACGCCACCGGTAACGGAATACCCCATAACACCGAGCACCACCGGAACCGACTCGGGTATCTCCTCATCGAAAAGTGCTACAACCTTTATACGCTCTCTGGCCTGCCCGGCCATCTTCATCCTAACAACTGTCTGTGCATCAGCATATAATGCAGTCAAAAACAACAGTGCGGCAACAACGAAAATACTACTTAAAATCTTCATAACCGATACCTTTATTTAGCATCCGACAATACCAATCTAAATCCCACAAAATCATATAACCTTCCCTCCGAATATTCGGCAGGTATTTGTGAAGACGGAGGCAGATGATTCCGCGACGAAATCCTGCAACTATTCGCCTGGTACTCAAACTTATCCGCATCGATATCACCGCCCTTAACCACCTTTTCGGTACCACTTGATGGTCCTTTAGGATTGGTTGACAGCTTTTCGGGCGGATTGGATTCACTCCACTCACGATACCAGTCACCGCACCACTCTGCCACATTGCCTGCCATTTCGTACAAGCCAAGTTCGTTTTTCTTTTTCAAACCCACACGATGCAGTGTCCCTTCTGAATTTTTATAATGCCAGGCAACTTCATCGGGGTCGGTACTGCCAGGGTAACCGTAGTTTTTCCCTTTCAAACCGCCTTTGGCTGCCACATATCACTCAGCCTCGGTAGGAAGTCTGAAATCATAGCCTACAAGCCGGTTGATCTGCGGAATAAATACATTGACAATTGTGTTCCAGTTGGTCAAAACAGGGTAGTAGGGCATACTGTAATGGTTATAACCACTTAGATTGCCGGTTACTGCTGCCCACTGGGCGCACGTTATCTCTGTTTCGGAGATATAGTAAGAGCTCAGATATACATTCCTCGTCTCGTAGTACATATTGCCTTCAATCCTGAATACGGTATCGGCCTCAACGGGCAAAAGGGTAAAAGACACACCTCTTATATTCAGACTGATGTGAGGAGCAGGTTTCTGAACAACTACCAGTTCCCTGGTGATGCTGCCTGCCTTAATCTTAACCACACTCTTACGCCTGAAGCTCTTATTTTCCGATGCTCCTACAATAATTGTGGTAGAACCGCTGCCCGACGAGGCAGAGAGTTTAAGCCAGTCGGCATCCGACGAGGCACTCCAGGGCTTGTTAGTGCGTATCACTACGGCTGAAGCATCCTGTAGGTGGCCCATAACTACCGATGTAAGTGAAGGATCAAGAAAATCGACTACCGGAGGCAGGTCGGGTTTTTGGGGATCATCGGGACCGTCGCCTCCTGAACCTCCACAACTATGAAGGAAAAGCACTCCAAACAGGGCTGACAAATATATTAATCGAAAGATATTCATAGCTTTATTTTAACGGTTCAAGTCTGATTACTGCCTTTAACGTAAGATCGGAATTACTCCAATCAGTATTTATATAATGCTTATGTTCTGTTGACGCAACCGCCCCATCCTTGTTATAATATGTTTTATCCTCAACAGAGTTTATCCGGCTTATTACCGATTTTGTTTCGGCACTGCCGGATGTAGCACAAACCTTTATGTGGTTGCCGTAATATTTGCGCAACGCCTCTGTTTCGGGAGAGTCATCGGGTAATGAAAAATTGAGGAGGCCATTCAGATTATAGGTTGTGACGCTATTTTTGTGCGAATAACCATAACCGGGAGTTACCAACACATAATCCTTAAGGCTGTTGTCATACTCATACAGAGGATAAACGAACCGGTTCTCACTTATCTGTTCGGTAACACTGATTGTACCGTCAATAAAATTATAATCAACAGTCTGAATATAATCAATCTCGTCCTTTACGGTGGATGTTCCCTTAACAAACCCCTGATCGAAAACAATCCGGTATGTTGCAACACTTCTCAACGTATTGTTATTCACCACTTTTTTATCAGAAGAGTAATCGACCAACCGGCCAGGATATGAAGCCGGTAATGAAGATGTGTTCATCACTCCAAAGTTGATTGCCGACTCTCCGCTGTCGAAGTTATGCTTATGCAGCATTGAGCCGCTATAAACATTCAGCATACCGAAATTTTGAATATTCATTACAGGAGTTGCACGTAAGTCAACCGACACATCAAAATCGGCGGCTGTAACCCCGGAGTCGGGGCACTCGCGGTTTATAAAGAGCAAACATGCCGTATAACCTGCAGCACTTTTTTTGTCTTTAACAGAGGTCTGAAATGGCTCAAGCACAAACGAATAGGTGTCGGCATCCGAAATATCGACCAACTGCATGGCTTTTTTCCCGGAGTCGTAAATGCCATAATAAACCCTGTGGTCGGCATGTGCCTGATGATTACGTTTATAGGTGACAACAACCATATCGTGCGGAGTCGAATTTTCCAGGACCACCATTTTTGATGCCATATAAGGAATCTTAAACTCCGCTTTATCCTCTTTTAAAGTACCATTATCGACATCGCTTTTATCAAATTTATATCCGATGTTTTGGGCAAAGCTATTACCTCCATTTTTGTCAGTAAACATGGTGATGCGATAAGGATAGTGTTCCGACACCGGGTTGATAACGGTAAACTTTTCGTTGCCGGCTCCAAGAAGATATTTTACATAATTCTCGTACTCGATGCCTATATCCGAATTAAGAGTGCTGCGGATATACTGGTCGAGCGACGAACGCCACCTCACACCATAAAAAGCATCGGGAAACTGTTTTAACACCTCGCCGGGATTGAGTTTTGTTCCGGGCCGGTACGAACGCATATAATGCAGAAAACATCCTGCCAGATAACAATGATCGAGATTGCCAAAAAACGTTCCGGCTGAATAATGATCCCAGTAATCCCACGAATTGGCAAGATGCCCGTAGATGGTGTTTTTATAGCGTTCGGTGCCGCGCTGCATCAATATTTCGGGTTCGGCTTTTGTAACTACTCCATCATCCCACACCATCCGGTCGGCAAGTATGGCATTTGCCTCGGCCCAGAAAACAGCACTATGGGTTGCCATAAAATAACCGCCCTGCAGATAGTGCAGAAACTCATGTGCTACAGTGGTACGCAACAAACGTGGCGAATCGATGATATCACTAAGATTAAGATACCCTCTCGACTGTCCCAGCACTCCTATATCGCCGTCATTGTTCATCTCCTTGATATAGACGTAGAAATTATTCTCCGCCTGCTCTGTAAATAGGCCGAAACGGTTCTTGTACGCGGCACGCGCCTCATCGAGAAATTTCACAACATCCTGTACCATAAAAGGCACCCCGGGATGGGGATTCGGCTGGTCCTTATAATAACGCCCGTAGTTGGAATTCAAAAAGGCAACCCTTTCCTCATCCCAATAAACAGTAATATTTTTATCGATATATTTATGTGTATAACCCCAAGCCTTTGCCGATGGGTCGGACAGCCATCCAATCCTGGTAAGATGCAGAGTTTCAATAATTAGCGAACCATCAACCAAACTTAAAGCCGAATTGGGATACTCAACCCATTTCTGGCTTACCTCATCGAAATATGCGCCACGGTATCGTTTTATCTCATTGCCATTTACACTCTCAGTATCGAAATTTTTCAGTTTTATCACAATGGGGACTTCAAACCTGGAACCAAAGCTCACCGTCAAATCATATACCGAACCCATAATTAGTCCGTCAGGTGCACCTGGAGGTGCAGTAACTTTTGTTACAGTAAGTCGGTAGGGCTTGTCGTGAAGTCCGGCCGGAAGCAAAACCTCAATACTGTCGGCAGATGCAGCATAAGGCTTATCAACATCGGTTATCAACTTATCTATCAACACCTTGCCAAGAGGTTCAACCTTTATGGCCTCGCTGTAATTATCCGCACAGCCACTCTCAGCTCTTACACACCGGTAGTATGCCGAAGTCACGGGATGAAGAACCAGCTCTTTATCGTCGCAGGTGACAATGTTTTCCGACAATTTATTCTGCCCTAACTTATTATCAACATCAATCCAACTGTTTCCATCTGCAGATGCCTGCCAGTATATGGTGCCGCGCAATGTGGAGAGAGGCGCAACCAGCCTTACAGTGTGGTTTGAAACTGTTTTGCCGGGAATGTTACCCGATGCAACAACATGACAATCAGGATATTTTTCGGCAAGCAACTCAGCCTCTATCTCATCGGCAACAGTGGGACTAACCGACACATTCTCAGTAACTACAAGATCGAGACAGTGATACCACGAATTATTGACACCCAGTAAATATTGAGGCGAATTTTTGTTAACAACCATACAGTAATACTGACGACCGGTATTCAACACATTTCCGGCAAGTGTTAAAACAGGATTATTATCAATCTGCTTACCTATGGTGCCTGAATAATCTTTTCCCGTTGTGTCGGGATGATATTCGGGATAAACCAACCAATAATATTCATTATCGGGATGACTCAACCCCGAAATATCGCGGATATCGATTTTAAGCGTATCGCCGGCCAGCACCCTGAATTCTTTCTTTGCCAGCATCGCAGGCTTCTGAGCCCCTACGCGATTCACAAGGTCTTTGGCTGCAGGAATATCTTCGTAAATAAATCTGTTGCCACCGATAAAAAACCTGCCATCAGGAATCAGAAACAGTGAATGGGGAATCTTTCCGCGCAACTCATTATTACTCAGATTGACATATCCCTCTGAAATATTTTCAAATCCCTGGGGGATACGCTCTATCATATTGTTACTGAAATCATAATCAACCTTCGTAAATCTATGTCCCAGTTTATCGGGCAACCTGCGTAACCTGTTATCCTGGAAATGAAGAGTTGTAAGACTATGCAAATCACTTACCGACTCAGGCAACTCTTCAATATGATTGGAGGAACAATCAACAGTTTCGAGATTGGTACAGTAACCCACAGATTCGGGAAGTGAGGTCAGTTTATTGTTAGCAAGACAGATACTCTTCAGGCCTTTCATTTTGCCAAGGCTTTGCGGTAACGTACCAAGATTGTTATTGGCCAGATTGAGTGATGTCAGCCGGGGCATCAGACAAAAACTCTCCGACACTCCTTCAATCCGGTTATTACTCATATCTAAGCAGCTCAGAGCCATAAAATCGCCAAAACCATCCGGAAGAACTCCGGTAAGGCTGTTGCCACTGAAATTCAGACTAATGAGAGCAGGAAGGTTCCATGCTCCTTCGGCGACTCCTGTAAGATTATTGTTGGATAAATCGAGATATTCGAGCCCGGGCAAATCAAAAACAGGAATATCATCTGTAAGATTATTATTTTTCAGCGACAGTGAATTCAGCCTCACAAGTCGGTTTAAACCATCGGGAATCGAACCTCCAAGCTGCTGGTTTTCAACAGCAAGCACCTTCAGATCGGGAAGATTTTCAACTGATTGGGGCAGGCTGCCTACAAGAGTTCCCTTTGATTTTACATTGGTGATTTTCACCATTTCAAGGTGCGTCATACCGGCAATTTGATCCGACAAACTGCCATCTATCAAAACATCAGAAAGATAGAGCCATTCGAGATTAACCAACGGCCCCACGATATCGCCAATATTTACTTTAAGAGCACCGCTATTGCTTTGGTCGGCAATCATCAGCTGCCTAAGTGCTGTCAGCTTCCTGATCTCGGAGGATATAACAGACACATTATCAGTACTGTAATTAACAGAAACTCCAACAACACGGCCATTTATGATATCAATGTTTTCCCACTGGTCTATAGGTTTTGAGTTGTCCCAACCTGTAACGCTATATCCGCCAAGCGAACTGTTTATTGAGCGCAGGGCATTGGCATCAGCATCATCTACGGGAATCTTTTCGTTGTAAATCAATGACATATCTTTCAGATATGACGAAAATATGATTCTTCCACCATCCGAAAACCGCTCACCGGTATTGAGCAGGTAATAACCATTATAATTTCCGCCCCAACCAAAGTTAAGATGCAGATATCCTTCGGCATCGTATCCGTCAACAACAAAGGCATGTCCCTCGGGATCGCCGTCGATGGCAGCATATACGGGAGTGCCGCCGTCAAGGGCAAGTTTAACTGCATTGGTGCGTCCGCTAACCAGACTGTAGTTGTCGAGTTTTGTAACATGATGGTTGAAATGTGCCAGCAATGGCTGACCGATAGGCAATGCAGGAGTGCTGCCCAGAGGTGTTCCGCAGTACTGCATCTCCATAGCGATACCCAAATCCAGCGACAACTGCTCCACATTGGCTGTAGTATAGATTTTCCCGTCGAA